>JANPOR010000100.1:0-16611 GCA_031428075.1 Hymenobacter sp.
GCAGCGGCGCGAACGACGGGCGGAGGCAAGCCCCACCCCTACACGGTGCAAAGCCGGCGATTAACTACTCTATCAAAAACAGCGGCTGGTCGTACTCCACCGGGGTGGCGTTTTCCACCAGGGCTTTCACAATGCGGCCGCTCTGCTCGGCCTCGATTTCGTTGAAAAGCTTCATTGCTTCGATGATACAAATCACTTGGCCCTTCTCCACCATGTCGCCCACCTGCACGAAGGCGGCCGTATCGGGCCCGTTGCTGCGGTAGAAGGTGCCAATCATGGGGGCCTTTAGGGGCGTGTAGCTGGTCGTGGGCGCGGCGACTGGTGCGGCGGCTATCGGCGCGGCCGGGGCCACGGGTGTAGGGGCCGCAGGGGCCAGCGCGGCGAGGGGCATGGGGGCGCTCATGCTCACCACTTGCCGAGTGTTCGGCTCGCGCTGCACCGAGATTTTAAATTCCTCAGTCTCGATATTCACCTTGTTCAAGCCGGATTTGGCGATGAAATCGATTAGCTCTTGTAGTTCTTTGGCTTTCATGGGGGCGTCCTTTTTGAGCGGCTGGCCGTTATTTGACTCTTTCGACATAGGTGTAGGTGCGGGTATCGACCCGAATTTTGGTGTCCTGGTCGATGAACAGCGGCACCTGCACGCGGGCCCCAGTCTCTACGGTGGCGGGCTTGAGGGTGTTGGTGGCGGTGTCGCCGCGCAAGCCGGGCTCGGTGTAGGTCACCATCAGCTCCACGGTGGTGGGCAGCTCGGCGGTGAGGGGCAGCTCGGTTTCGGCGTGCATGAGGATGGTCACTTCTTGGCCTTCTTTCATGAGGTCGGCGAAGGGTACCATGGCGTCGGGCAGCACAATCTGCTCAAAAGTCGACGTGTCCATGAACGTATAGCCGTAATCGTCTCTATAGATGAACTGGTGCGGACGCTGCTCCACACGAGCTGTTTCCACCTTCACGCCAGCGTTGAAAGTGTTGTCAATCACCCGGCCGGTCTTGATGTTGCGCATTTTGGTGCGCACAAATGCGGGGCCCTTGCCGGGCTTCACATGCTGAAACTCGGTGATGACGTGCAGCTCACCGTTGTAGTTGAGCACGAGCCCGTTGCGAAAGTCGGCGGTACTGGCCATGGAATAATTTTGAATTTGTAGAGTTGATTCACTAGTGTTCTGCTCAAAACGGAATGGCAGGTGCCGCAATCCATTCAAAAACAACATTAAACATTTAAAACTAGCGCTGCGATCCGTCGTACGCCCATTTCAGGTACACCGAGCCCCAAGTGAAGCCCCCACCGAAGGCGGCGAGTACGAGGTTATCGCCGCGGCGCAGCTGGCTCTCGTAATCGGCCAAGCACAGTGGGATAGTGCCGTTGGTGGTGTTGCCGTAGCGCTGGATGTTGAGCATGACCTTCTCGGGGCCCACGCCCATGCGGTGGGCTGTAGCGTCGATGATGCGCTTGTTGGCTTGGTGGGGCACCAGCCAGGCCACATCGTCGTTGCCAAGGTGGTTGCGCTCCATCACTTGAGCGGCCACATCAGCCATGCTTTTGACGGCGAACTTGAACACGATGGCTCCTTCCTGATAGATGTAGTGTTCGCGCTGGTCCACTGTTTCGTGCGTGGGCGGGCGACGGCTACCGCCGGCCTTTTGGTGCAGAAAAGACTCCCCGCTGCCGTCGGTGCGCAGCACCTGATCGAGCAGGCCATAGCCCTCGGTGTTAGGTTCGAGCAACACGGCCCCGGCCCCGTCGCCGAAAATAATGCAGTTTGCGCGGTCGGTATAATCGACGATGGACGACATTTTATCGGCCCCCACCACGATTACCTTTTTGTAAGTGCCGGTCTGAATGAACTGCGCGCCGGTAGCCAGCGCAAACAAAAAGCTCGAACAAGCCGCGTTCAAATCGTAGCTGAAAGCCCGGGTGATGCCCACACCGTTGGAAATGATGTTGGCTGTGGCCGGGAACAGCATGTCGGGGGTCGTGGTGGCGCAAATCAGCAGGTCCACTTCGTCGGGGTTAGTACCGGTCTTTTCCAGCAGCTGCTGCACGGCTTTGATGCCCAAGACGGATGCGCCTTGATTCTCGCCCTTCAGAATGCGGCGCTCCTTGACGCCCGTGCGGGAGGTAATCCACTCGTCGGTGGTGTCCACCATCTTTTCAAGCTCCTGGTTGGTCAACACGTAGTCGGGCACGTAGGCGCCCACCCCGGTAATGGCAGCGGTAATCTTCATATGGGCAAAAGTAGGGCGGGGCGGGAGAAACGGGCACGAAGAAAGCGGACGGAGCTTTGTGAGGGGCCCCCAGCGAGTCCTAACCGGCTAATTACCAAAAAATCCGGCCGGGGCCGGAGTCTTCAGTAGGGGCCGCGGCCCCCGGTCAGGATTTAAATGTGGCTTTTATTTGGTCGGCAATGCCAGAGGCGGCCATATTGTAGCCTTGCACCAGCATGTTGCCGATGGCCATTGGCGTACTGCGCCCGTGGCCGATGATTGCGTTGTCATTGATGCCCAAAATGGGCGAACCCCCCACCGACTCGTAGTTGAAGCGGTCGAAAAATGGATCCACGATGTGCTTATCGGTCAGTATCTCATACACCGACTCGGCCATTTTTAGTAAAATGTTGCCCGTGAAGCCGTCGCAGACCACCACGTCGGCTTTGCTGTTGAACAGGTCACGGCCTTCAAGGTTGCCTACGAAGTGGATGTGGGGGTTAATTTTTAGTAGCTGGTGGGCCGCTTGGGTAAGGGCCGTGCCTTTGCCTTCTTCCTCGCCGAGGTTCATCAAGCCGACCAGTGGGTGCTTGATGCCCAGCACGTACTGCGCATAGAGGGAGCCCAACTCGCCGAACTGTTCCAGCATCTCGGGCTTGCACTCGGCGTTGGCCCCTACGTCGAGCAGAATGCCGAACTGGCCGTTAAGCTTGGGCACGAAGTTGGCAATGGCCGGTCGCAAAACGCCCGCTACCGGCTTCACCGTGAACATGGCCCCTACGAGCATGGCCCCGGTGCTACCGGCCGAGCAAAACGCTTCGACGACGCCGCTGTGCAACAGGCGGTAGCCCACGGCGATGCTGGAATCCTGCTTTTGCTGGAAAGCCTTGGTTGGGTGCTCGCCCATGTCGATGACCTGCGAGGCGGGCACGAACTCAAACGCATCGGGTGCAAAGCCGGTGGTGGGCAACAAGGGCCGTACCGCGTCTTCCCGACCAATTAAAACGATGGTAGCCTTGCCGGCAAGCCGTTCGGCCGCTAGCAGTGCCCCCGCAACGGCAGCCTGGGGGGCGAAATCGCCGCCCATGGCGTCCAGGGCAATTTTCATGAACAAGAAGTTAGGATATCAGCGGATAGAAGGCCCACAAAAGAAGCATTCCGAACCGGCCCACCGCCAAAGGGCAGGACCGGTCTGGAATGCCTCCGGTGCCGCGAAGTAACGACTTCGCGGGCTATTCTATTCCTCGTCGGTGTCGGTGCTGGCGGCAGGGGCCCCAGTTTTCACAAAGTTCTTGATGGCCACTTTGCCGTTGTGGTACAGGTCGCCGTCCACCACGTAGGCTTTGTGGCGCAAGTGTAGTTCGCCCGTGTTCTGGCACAAGGTCACAGCTTTAGGGGTCAGTTTGTAGTGGCTGCGGCGTTTATCGCGGGTAGCTGTAGATGTCCGGCGCTTAGGATGGGCCATGGGTTTGGAGCGTTGAAAGTGGGGTTTTTGATTGAAGGGTGTTGCCGACGGAGGCAACAGAGGAACAATTTGGTAACGCACCAGCGCCAGCTGGTGGGTCGGCGTTCCCGAGCCGGCCGATTTTAATTTTAGTAAGGAAGTTAATTCAGGTTGCGTAGGGCAGCCCAGCGCGGGTCGGCGGGCTCGTCGTCATCGGGATCGTCGGCCTCGTTGCGGGTAGAAAAAATCAGCTTAGTCGGCGCGTCTGGCTGATCGTCGGGCTCGTTTTGAAAGCGCGGGTGCAGCCGTTTCATGGGCAGGGCCAGGCCGATGTAGTCGTATAAATGCTGGGCCAGCGGCAGCACTTGCGTATCGGGAGTGATTTGCAGCACGTCGTTGTCCAATTCCTTATTTTCATCGCCGAAGCGAACCAGCAGACGCTCCTGCACGTCCAAGGGCTGGTCGTACTCCTCGAGGCTGCGGTCGCAGGTCAGGCGCACAGTGCCGGTGATGTGGAAGTGCAGTGTGAGCAGGCGCTCGGTGCGGGTGGCTTCCACGGCGGCGTGCAACTGGCCTTGCTCCACAAGAGCGGGCTCGAACAAGGCGAAAAAATCTGGCCCTAGCTCGTAATCGAAGTGGTGCGCTTTCGGCCCCAGCTTCACCAGATTCAAGTTGTAATGGCTATCTTTTTTCACGTTAAGCTCAAGTAGCAGGGCACAAAAATAGTGAAAATTCGCTGATTAGGCAAGCGCGAAGCCTGATTTTGTTCCTCAACTGTTTGCCAGCAAGCGGTTTACTGTGCGCTTCGTGGCTCTGCGGCCGCTTGGCGCTTGCGCCAGATGTCGGCGGCCATGAACACAGCCGCGCGAAACGACGATGCGTTGGCCCGAAACTGGCCGGCGATGCCGTAGGCCGTGCCGTGGTCGGGGGAAGTGCGCACCACCGGTAAGCCAGCCGTGAAGTTGACGCCGCGCTCGAACGCCAGCAGCTTGAACGGAATGAGGCCTTGGTCGTGGTAAAGCGAGAGCGTGGCGTCGAACTGCCGGAACTGCCCATTCCCGAAATATCCGTCGGCGGGGTAGGGGCCTAATACAAGGTGGCCGTCGTGCAAAAATTGTTTGAGCACGGGTTCTAATAAGTCCAGCTCCTCGCGGCCCAGCAAGCCGTTTTCGCCGGCGTGGGGGTTGAGGCCCAATACGGCCACGCGGGGCTTATCGATACCAAAATCGTTCTTCAACGATTTGAGCAGCAGCTGGATTTTTTTTTGCAGCAAGTCGGCCGTGAGGCGGGCGGGCACGTCTTTGAGGGCCACGTGGCCGGTGACGGTGGCCACGCGCAAGCCCGATTCTTCGTCGGCCAGCAGCATTAAGCTTTCGGGGGCCCCGAAGTAGGCGGTCAGGAATTCGGTGTGGCCAGGGTAGCGGAAGTTGTCGGCCTGGGTATTGTCCTTGCTGATGGGGGCCGTCACAAGACCATCGAGCAGGCCGGCCTTCAGGTCGCGGCTGGCGGCGAGCAGGCTTTCGCGTGCTGCCTGCCCGGTGGCGGCCGACGGTTGCCCGGGGGCCAGATGGAAATCTTCCTCCCAGCAGGTCACGGCGTTGAGGCGGCCAGGGGCGATGTCGGCGGCGTCGCGCAACTGCCGGAACGCCAGTGGTTCAGCGTCATTGAGCACTGGAAACTCGTCAAAAAGCGCTGTTGCTGTGCCGTACACCACCGGCGTACATAGTCTAAGCAACCGCTCGTCAAGCAGGGTTTTATAAATGATTTCGGGGCCGATGCCAGCGAGGTCGCCCACAGAAAAGCCGAGGCGGGGAAGAGTTTTGGACATAGTGTTTATGAATTGTCATCTGACGAAGGAAGCATCTTCTCAGGGTAGGGTTGATGCTGCCGACGGGATAAGATGCTTCCTTCGTCAGCATGACAAATCTTTGCTTAACCAGACAGACGCGTGGTCAAAAACTCGTACAGCAGCCGCACGCCGGTACCCGTGCCCCCCTTGCCCCGGTAGTTGTCAGGGGCCATCAGGAAGGCCGGTCCGGCAATATCTAGGTGCAGCCAAGGGTAACCCACGGCGAAGCGCTCCAGAAACTTGGCGGCCGAAATGTGGCCCGCCTCGCCCTTGCCCAAGTTGCTGAGGTCGGCGATGTCGGACTTGATGTGGTCGGCGTACTCATCCCAAAGCGGGAATTCCACCAGCCGCTCGTGCACACGGTGGCCAGCGGCATGTAGCTGCTGCACGGTAGCTGCGTCGGCGGTGCCCAGCACGGCGCTGCCCTCGGTACCGATGGCGCGCACGGCGGCCCCGGTGAGGGTGGCCAAGTCGATGACCAGCGCGGGGTCATATTTTTTGGCGAAGCTCAAGGCATCGGCTAGCAGCAGGCGGCCCTCGGCGTCGGTATTCTTTACTTCTACGGTGAGGCCGCTGTGCATCGTGAGCACGTCGCCGGGTACGTAGGCCAGTCCCCCGGGGCGATTGTCGGTGGCCGGTACCAGGCCAATTACGTGCAGCGGCACCCGGTTTTTGGCCAGCGCGTAGAGCGTGCCGGCCACGGCTGCGCCACCGGCCATATCGCACTTCATCATGTCCATGCTGTTGGGCGTGGGCTTCAGGCTAAGGCCCCCGGTGTCGAACACTACGCCCTTGCCCACCAGTACGTAAGGCTTGGCGTTCTGGGCGTTTTCTGGTTTCCACTCCAGGATGCTGAACGTGGGCGGCTCGGGCGAGCCCAGGTTCACAGCGAGCAGCCCGCCCATGCGCAGGGCCTCGATGCGGGGCAAATCGAGGATATCGGTGGTGTAGCCGGCCTCGTCGCCAGCGGTGGCAATGCGCTCGGCCAATTGCGCGGCGTTGAGCTTGTTGAGGGGCGCATTCACCAGGTCGCGGGCCAGGGCCACGCCTTGCAGCAGGCCCTGAAGCCCGGCTACTGCGTCGGCGGTGGCGGCTTCGCCCACCAGATGGATGGTAGTCAGAGCCGGGGCTTTGCGCGATTTATCGTCGGTTTTGTACCCTTCAAACTGGTAGGCCGTCAGCGCCAATCCTTCGGCCAAGGCCAGGGCAGCCCCGGGCTGGTCGGTCAGATTTTGGATGAATACCTCGGCCACTTCATCTGCCTTCAGCAGGCTGTGGAGCTTGTGGCCACTGCGGCGCAGGGCTTCCAACACCTGGTCAGCGGTGGGTTTTTCGGCTAGCACCACGTAGTAATGGTGGTGGCTGAAATGGTTGAGGTGCACCAAGGACTGGTCGTTGGCCAGGGCGGCTTCGGCATAGGTGCGGGCGGTGGCCGGAAGGTCGCCGGCCGCTGCCTCAGGCAGGGCGCTGGTGCCGTGGGGCAGCAAATACACTTGGTTGGTTTCGGCGGGTGCAGTGGCCGCATGGGCAAGGGTAGGGAGCATGGCGAAGTAGTAAAGCAGAACAATCAGTTTAATCCACAAACTTAGCAAAAAGGCCCGCCGTGCTCAGCACGGCGGGCCTTTTTGGGGCGAGGGAGTTACGCCTTGGTGGCATCCAGGGCCGTCTGCATCGTGCGCAGGCCTTGCAGCACGTCGGTGCCAAAGTGCACGTGCAGGGCCCGGCGTCCGTATTTCTGCAATGCCTCCAAGTCGCCTTGGGCCTGGGCACTTTCGAGAGTGCCGAAGGTATAGGAGCGGCCGGGCAGCGGCAGGTCCTGGGCGTGGTCGGCGGTGAGCTGCAGGAACAGGCCGGTGTTGGGCCCCCCCTTATGGTACTGGCCGGTAGAGTGCAGGAAGCGCGGGCCATACCCAAAGGTAGTGGCCGTGTGCAGGCGCTGCATAAGGTCGGTGCGCAACTGCTCAAACGCCGCGTTCAGCTCCGGCGATTCGGTGAGGTAGGCTTGAATGGACACAAAATTACCCTCCTTGGCTTGCCCGAAAAAATCGGCCAATAGGTGGGCAGCATCCTGCGCCTGGGGTACGCCGTAGTACGTCAGGCCGTCGGCGGCGAGGGCTTTTCCCTGCTCGGGCAGGTGGCCTTCTTCGGCTACTACTTTCATGAGGCGGTCGGTGGCCGACTTGCTTTCCTGCACGTTGGGCTGGTCGAAGGGATTGATGCGCAGCACGGCCCCCACTACGGAAATGGCCATCTCCCAGCGGAAAAACTCCTGGCCTAAGTCCAGCGCGTCCTTCAGCAAAATCGTGATGATCGGGTGTCCGGCGGCCTCCAACGCCTTCAGCTTGGCTTTGTTCGCTTCGTCAGCTTCCTGCTCGTAGCCCACGTACACGAATACCCGGTCGTAGCCGTACACCTCCGGGGCCCCCACAGACTCGCCGGCCACGGGCAGGATGCCTTTGCCATGCTTGCCGGTGCTTTCCGCGGTCAGTTGCTCCAGCCACAGGCCCAGGCCGCTCAGCGAGGGCGGTGTGACTAGTGTCAGCTTATCGCGTCCTTGCGTAGCCAGCACGCCCAGGGCCGTGCCCAATTCCAGGCCGGGGTTTTGGTCCACGGGGCCGTAGGCACCGCAAGCGCGCATCATGCGCACGGCGCGCTCCAGAATCTCGCCCACGTTGAGGCCGTACAAGGCCGCCGGCACTAAGCCAAAGTAGGTGAGGGCCGAGAAGCGCCCGCCCACCTCGGCGAAATTCTGGAACACGTGGCGGTAGCCTAACTCGTTGGCCGTGGCAATGAACTTCGAGCCTGGGTCCGTGATGGCCACGAAATTCTCGCCGGCCCTGTTGCCCTTCAAGGCCTTTACTTTGTCGTAGAAAAAATCGCCAAAGGCTAGCGGCTCGGCCGTGGTGCCTGACTTGCTGGCCACGATGAACAACGTCTCAGCCAGTGGCAGCGTTTCGGCGAAGTGGCGCACCGTGCCAGGGTCGGTGGTGTCGAGGATGGAAATCGGTAGTCCTTTCTCGCCCTGCTGAAACGACTTTTGAAACACGATGGGGGCCATCGAGCTGCCGCCCATGCCCATCACCAGCACGTGCTTGAAGCCATTGCCGATGACGTCGTTCACGAACGTGTCGAGCTTAGGCACAGCGGCCACCATAGTCTCAGCCACCCGCAGCCAGCCCGTGAAGTCGCGGATGCTTTGCTGGGCCTCCGCATCGTCGGTCCATAGCGCGGCGTCTTGCTCCCAGAAGCTTTGGGTGAACTTAGCGGCGGTAAACTCTTGTAGTTTAGCATCTGCTGCGGCCTGGTACTGGCCCAAGGCTAGGGTGGCGGGAACTGTGGTTTCGGCCAGGGCTGCCACGCGCTTCTTGTCCAGCGAGTCCATCAGCTTGCCGAAGGGTTCGTTGAATTTCTTGGCGCCGTCTACCTCCAACTGGTGGGCTAGGTCTTCCAGGTCGAGGCCTACGGTGGGCAGCGCCTTGAGTACAGCGTCCACTTGGTCGAGGTCGTCCTCCAGCCGCACGGCAGGCTGGCCTTTTTCGCGGAACAAATTCAGGGTTTCCAGCGGAATGGTGTTCACCGTGTGGGGTCCTATCAGGCCGTCCACATATTTCAGATCGTCGTATTTCGGGTTTTTGTTGCCCGTGCTGGCCCACAGCAGGCGCTGCGACTCGGCGCCCTTGGCTTTCAGGGCCTCCCAACGCGGGCCGGCGAAAAGCTCCTTGTATACTTGGTACGCGCGCTTGGCGCTGGCCACGGCCACCTGGCCCACCAGGGGCTCGGCAATCCTGGCTTGGTCACCGCCCGCAGCCACTATTTTCTCCAACTGCGGATCAATCAGCACGTCGATGCGGCTGAGGAAAAAGCTGGCTACCGAGTCGATGCGTTCCATCGGCTGGCCGGCTTTCAGGCGGTCTTCCAAGCCCGCGAGGAAGGCTTCGGCCACGGCCTTGTAGCGCTCCACGCTAAAAATAAGTGTCACGTTGATGTTGATGCCTTCCGAGATGAGGCGGCGGATGGCGGGCAATCCCTCCAAGGTGGCGGGCACTTTAATCATCACGTTGGGCCGGTTCACGGCTTGCCAGAAGCGGCGGCCTTCGGCGATGGTGCCTTCGGTATCGTTCACCAGCTTGGGCGAGACTTCCAGGCTCACGTAGCCGTCGCTGGCGTTGCCCGTGCCGTCGTACAGGGGCCGAAACAGGTCGCAGGCGGCCTGCACGTCGGCCACGGCCAGCGCTTCGTAGATGTCGTTGGTGGACTTGCCTTGCAAAGCCAGGGCTTTGATGGCGTTGTCGTAGTCGTCGCTACCGCCGATGGCTTTCTCAAAAATGGCGGGGTTGGACGTGACGCCGCGCAGGTGGTCGTCGGTGATGAGCTTCTGCAACTCGCCGTTAATCAAAATTTTGCGACGGATGAAGTCGAGCCAGATGCTTTGGTCGAGGGGGCGGATAGCAACAAGAGGGTTCATGTTCGGAGGGAAGTGAGCGGCAACGCCGGCACGAAGGTGGCCCTTCTTTACGAAAGAAACCTCAGTGCCAGCCGGCTTTCTGCCGGCTCGGCGCGCGCGCCACCTAAATTTGCCCGCATCCGCCACTCCTTACCGTCTTCCCCGCCCGGTGCAAGACTACCTGCTCTTCATCGACACCGAAACCACCGGCCTGCCCACCGGCTGGCGGCGGCCCTACGCCGACGACCACGCCTGGCCCCACCTGGCCCAGCTGGCCTGGGTAGTGTACACGCGGGCCGGTGAGCTAGTGAAAACCGAAAATTACTACTTGCGCGTGCCCGCCGGCACCATGCAGCCCACGGCCCAGGCCATCCATGGCCTCACGATGGAGTTTCTGGCCGCCGAAGGGCAAGGGCTGACCCCCGTGCTGGGGGCCCTGGCCGCCGACCTGGCGCACTACAGGCCGTTGGTAGTGGGGCACTTTGTACAACTTGATTTTCACATGCTGGGGGTAAGTTTCCACCGGGCGGGGCTGCCCAACCCGCTGCCCGACTTGCCCACGTTCTGTACCATGCTGCCCACCGGGCCCTTGGCGCGCAAGCTGGGGCCCCCGCCCGGCCGCCAGTACCTGCGCCTGAACGAGCTGTACGAGCGGTTGTTCGGCGCACCGCTTACCCGCCACCACGACGCCCAAGCCGACGCCCAGGCTACCGCCCGCAGTTTTTTTGAGCTGTGGCGCACCGGCTACCTCACCGAAGCCAGCCTAGGTCAGCAGGCGCCGCTGGCGGTGCCCACGGCCGCGGGGCCCTTCGACTGGCTGGGGCCCCGCGGCCGGCGGCTCCTGGCTTGGGCCGGGGGGGCGCTACTACTCCTATTACTTACCTGGCTCCTGTTATCATGGCTGAAATTATGATGGATAACCGCCTCGCCTTCCTGCAAACCGTCCGGCCTTTCAACGAGCTGCCCGCTGAGGTGCTGGCCGGCGTAGCCGACATGCTGCAGGAGGTGGCGTACATCAAGGAAACCCTGATTTACCAGCAGGACGTGACCAAGCTGCGCGGCGTGGACCTGCTCGTGTCCGGCAGCTACGAAACGTTTTTCTACGATAGTGAGCAAAACAAGCGCCTGCCCGAAGAATACACCACGGGGGCCTGCTACGGCGGCATGTCCATTTTGCTCAACAAGAAACGCTCGATCCGCACGGTGGTGGCCCGCAAGGGCACGCGGGTGTACTTCCTGCACCGGCGCGATTTCCGGGCCCTGTGCCTGGCTTACAAGGACTTCTTTCACTTCTTCACGGCCCGCTACGGTGAGCGGATGCTGAACGAGGAGTATGCCCACTTCATCCGGCCCACGGCGGTCCCAGAGGAGAACTTCATCGCCGCCGACCAGATTTACTCGCGCAAAATTGAGACCCTCGAAACCCGCGACTTGGTAGAATGCACTTACGACACGCCCATCTACGAGGCGGCCCAACGCATGGCCCGCGGCAAGGTGAGCTGCCTGTTCGTGCGCGACGGTGGGGGCCGCATCATGGGCTACATCACCGACATCGTGCTGCGCGACGCCGTGGTGGCGAAGCGCCTGGATGCCAGCCGCCCGGTGGCCGAAATTCTGGCCACGCCCATCGTGTCCATCGCCAGCGGCGCCTTCGTGCACGAGGCCATCTTGCTGATGTTCCAGACCAAGACGCGCTACCTGCTCATCGAGAAAGACGGCGAGTTTGTGGGCTTTCTGAGCCGCAACAAGCTGCTGAGCGACTTGGCGCAGTCGCCGTTCATGTTCATCCAGGCTGTGAAATTGGCGCAATCGCCCCGCGAGCTGCGGCTGCGCTGGCGCCGGGTGCCCGAAATCGTGAACCAGCTGCTGAGCCGCGGCGTGAAAGCCGAGCTGGTGAACCAGGTCATCACCACCGTGGCCGACACCATCGCCCTGAAAGTCATCGAAGGCGTGCTGGCCGAGCTGGGACCCGCCCCGGCCAAGTTCGTATTCATGGTGCTGGGCAGCGAGGGCCGCCAGGAGCAAACCCTGCTCACCGACCAAGACAACGCCATCGTGTACGAAGACAAGGCCAACGAGCAGCGCGAGCTGGTGCGCGCCTATTTCCTGCGCTTCGCCGAAATGGTTTCCGACCGCCTCGATCAAATTGGACTCAGCCTATGCACCGGCGGATTCATCGCCAAAAACCCGCGCTGGACGCATTCGCTCTCGCACTGGAAACGCAGCTACCGCGCCTGGATCGACGACTCGAACCCGGAGACGGCCATGCAGTTCTCCACGTTTTTCGACTGCCGCTTCCTCTACGGCGAGCCCGAAATCATAGACGAGTTGCGCGAGTTCATTCGCGCCGAGCTGGAGCGGCCGCTCGACCGATTCCTGCACTACATGGCCACGAATGCCTTGCAGTACGAGCCGCCGCTCACGTTTTTCCGCAACTTCCGCACCTTCGCGCAGGGCGACCAGCAGGTGTTCGACCTGAAGAAAACCATGACGCCCATCGTGGACTTGGTGCGCGTGTACGCTCTGCGCCATCAGGTGTTTCAAACCAATACCGGCGAGCGCCTGGCCCAGCTGCGCGAGCGCGGCGTATTCACCGATAAAGAGTACCAGGAATTGCTCCAGGCCTATTATTACCTGATGGGCATGCGCCTGAAAAAGCAGGCCCGCCAACTCATCGACGACTTGATGCCCGCCACCAACTACCTCGACCCGAAGGAGCTAACCCAAGTGGAGCGCGTGACCCTGAAAGAGATTTTCAAGGTCATTGCCGATTTTCAGGTAAAAATAAGGGTTAGCTTCACTAAGGCGCTGTAGGGCCCCAGGCCGTTTGGTTCCCTAAAAAGCTGAACCAGTTCGTCGTTTCACTCAGTTCGCCGGAATTTTTTGCCCGAACAGCGAAGATTCGCGCAATATGAGCTGCGGCTTGAGCACGATGCGTGGGGGCGAGTAGTTGGGGCTGCGCTTGAGGATTTGCAGGAGCAGGTTCACGGCGGTTTCGCCCATTTGCTCGCCGCGCTGGTCCACTGCCGTCAGGCGCGGGGTGGTCATGGTGGTGAAAGGCTCGTTGCTGAAGCAGGCGATGGCGAAGTCCTGCGGCACGCGGATGCCGTGGGCTTCGAGGACTTCGAGGGCCCCCACGGCGGGAAAAGCATAGGCGGCAAACATGCCGTCGGGTGGCGTGGTGAGGCCCAGCAGGTAGTCCATGCCGTCGCGGCCCGACTCTTGGTTGGAGCGCGGCAGCGAGTATACGAGGCGCTCATCAAAGGGCAGGCCGTGGGCTTCGAGGGCGGCCACGTAGCCCAGGTACCGGTTGCGGCTGGTATTGAGGTGCTGGGGGCCGGCGAAGTGGGCAATGCGTCGGCACCCCTGCCGGATGAGGTGCGTTACGGCATCGAAGGCCCCGAGGTGGTCGTCGAGCACCACGGCCGTGCTGCCGGGTAGGTCGGGCATGCGGTCGAAGAAAATCAGCGGCGTGCCCTGCTGCTGCACCTGCCGGAAGTGATTGAGGTCGAGGTCGGTGCCCTTCGACACCGATACCAGGATGCCCTCGACCTGGGAGGCGAGCAGGGCCTCCACGTTCTGGCGCTCGCGCCGGATGTCTTCGTTCGACTGGCACATCATCACGTTGAAGCCCGCGCGGCTGGCGATTTTTTCGATGCCGTTCATCACGGCCGGGAAAAAGTAGCCGTTGATGTGCGGCACAATAACGCCCACCGTGTTGCTGCGGCCTTTGCGCAAGGCGGCGGCGAGGCTGTTGGGTAGGTAATTCAGCTCCTGGGCCAGCTGACGCACGCGCGCCTTGGTGGCCTCGCTGATGCTGGGGTGGTCGCTGAGGCCGCGCGATACGGTGGACGTGGACAGGCCCAGCTGCGCGGCGAGCTCGGCGATGGATATCCGCTTGTTGGTACTGGCCAAAGCTCAAAATCTATTAAATCTGTCAAGTAGCGGACCGGGCGTGCCGTCGGGGCCCGCGCCAGGGACGGCCTGCACTCGTCGCCAAGGTAGGAATGAATGCGGTTTCGGCTAATCCATCGCCTCGGAAGCCGGCCGCGGCGTGGGCTACCTTTGCGGGCCCAGCGGGCCCTTCCGCCGCGTCGGGGCCCCGCCATGCACTCCCCCGTCAAACCCAAGAAACACCTGGGCCAGCATTTCCTGGCCGATCCCAACATCGCCCGCCGCATCGTGGGGGCCCTGCGCCGCCCCGATGGCGTGCGCGAGGTGCTCGAAATCGGCCCCGGTACGGGCGTACTCACGCAATTTTTGCTGCAAGACCCGGCATTCACGACCAGCGTAGTGGAAATCGACCGCGAGTCGGTGGTGTATTTAGAAACCACGTACCCGGCGCTGGCCCCGCGCATTTTCGCCACCGATTTCCTGAAGCAGGACATTGGGGCGCTGTTTCCAGGACAGCCGCTGGCCATCATCGGAAACTTCCCTTATAACATTAGCAGTCAGATTTTCTTCCAGGTGCTGGCCCACCGGCAGCAGGTGCGCGAGGTGGTGGGCATGATTCAAAAAGAAGTGGCCGAACGCCTGGCCGAGCCGCCCGGCTCGAAAACCTACGGCATCCTAAGCGTGCTACTGCAAGCGTTTTACGACATCGAGTACCTGTTCACGGTGCCGCCCCACGTGTTCATCCCGCCGCCCAAGGTGGAGTCGGCCGTGGTACGCCTCACCCGCAACCAAACCGAGCACTTGGGCTGCGACGAAAAGTTATTTTTTCGCGTCGTGAAGCAAGCCTTCTCCACCCGCCGCAAAACGTTGCGCAACGCGCTGAAACCGCTGGGCTTATCGGCCGATACCATGGCCGGGGAGATTTTCGACAAGCGCGCCGAGCAGCTGGGCGTGGCGGAGTTTGTGGGCCTGACCAAATTAGTAGAGGCGGCGGCCGGATAAAGTGCTACTTGTGACTATTTATTCATCCTTTCGTTGTGCACCTGTGCGTAAAGTTTTATTTGCTTGCACGTTGTTTCTAACGGCTTTTGCTTCCATAAAAGAGGGCCCCTGGTTCAGCGGAAAAATTGTCTACCACAACCAATTTAAGACGCTGGCCGGCAAGGATATTTCGGCAAAGCTGGCCCCCGTACTGGGCGCCGAAAACCTGTATTACATCAGTGACAATAATTACAAGGCGTACACCGAAAAAAAGCAATTGCTGGAACTCTACACTGGTGAAAACAACAAGTTTCTATTCTTTATGAATGGCCAAGCGGGGCCCGTTACCGATGCCGCCACGGGCACGCCCGGGGCTGTGGTAACGCCTCTAGCGGAAACGACTACTGTGGCCGGTTATGCTTGCCAGAGTTTGAAAGTTGAAAACGATGGCGTTACTACGGTGTATTACTATTCACCCAAGGTGCGCGTGAATCCCGAACGGTATACTCAGCACTTGATGGGCGACTGGTATACTTATCTAAGAGCCAGTAATGGGGCCCTGCCGCTGCGCTTTATCGTTACGAATACCAAACAGGGCTTTGTGTGGACGAGCGATGCCAATTCCGTGCAAACCATGCTTCTAACGGCCGCTGATTTTACTGCCACCGCGCCAGCACAGTAGCAGATTAATCCCAGATTTTTACTATGTCTCTCTGCCTCGTCGTCGACGAAATGCACCCCACGCTGTTGCCAATGCTGGCCGGCATCGGCGTCGCGGCCGATTACCAGCCCCAACTCTCCGCTGCCGAAGTGCCCGGGGCCCTGGCGGCCAAGCCTTACGACGGGCTGGTGGTGCGCAGTAAGCTGCGCGTGACGGCCGAACTGCTGGCCCGGGGCCCTCACCTGCGTTACGTGGCCCGCGCCGGGGCTGGCGTCGACAACATCGACGAGGCCGCTTTGGCGGCGGCTGGCGTGTCGTTGCTCAACGCGCCGGAGGGCAACCGCGACGCGGTGGGCGAGTTTGCCGTGGGGCTGCTGCTGGCCTTGTTCCGGCACATCGTGCGGGCCGATGGCGAGGTGCGCCAGGGTGTGTGGAAGCGCGAGGCCAACCGGGGCGAGGAAATAGGAGGAAAGACCATCGGCCTGCTCGGCTACGGGCATATGGGCCGGGCATTTGCCCGCCGGCTGGGGGCCTTCGGCTGCACGGTGCTGGCCCACGATATCAACCCCAACTGCTCGCCCGACGCCCACGCCGCGCTGGTGCCGCTGGGCGAGTTGCAGGCCCGCGCCGACGTGCTTAGCCTGCACATTCCGTACTCGGGGCCCAACCACCACTTCGTGAACGAAGTGTTTTTGGCCGGTTTCCAGCGCCCGCTGTGGCTGCTGAATACGGCCCGCGGCGAGGTGCTCGACCACGCCGCTTTGGTGAACGGTTTGCAAGCCGGGCGGCTGTATGGCGCGGCGCTCGACGTGCTCGAAAACGAGCGGCTGGCCACGCTGTCGGGGCCCCAGGCGGCGCGGTTCGAATTCCTAAAAAATGCTGACAACGTGCTGCTTACGCCCCACATTGGTGGCTGGACGCACCAGAGCTACCAGCGCATCAACGAGGTGCTGGTGGGCAAGCTGGCGGCGTTTTTGGCCGGGGGCGGGGCGAGCAGCGGGGAGTAATCGGGTTTATCGTATCTTTGTCCCGAACCTAACGCAGGGAGAACGGTTGGCCGCGCGCCAGCCGTTCTCCTTGCTTTTTAGCCAACCCGCAACCCCACCGTTCTACAATGGCCACCATCAATTATT
>JANPOR010000101.1:0-24727 GCA_031428075.1 Hymenobacter sp.
GGCTTTGGGGGCCAGGCGTTTATTCCGCACACGCTGGCCAAAGTGGCGGCCCTGAAAGAGCAGCTGCTCGACGCCGGATCTGACGCGCTGATTGAGGTGGACGGCGGCGTGAACGCCGGCAACGCCGGAGCCCTCGTGCAAGCCGGCGCCGACGTGCTGGTGGCCGGCAACTTCGTGTTTTCGTCCCCCGGGGGCCCCGTGGCCGCCCTGGCGGCCCTGCGCGCCCAGCTCGACGAAACGCTAGCCGGCGACGCCCCGCTCGGCCGCGCCCGGCAATAGCGGGCCGTCTCCGCCGTTAGTTAAGAAAAAGGCCTTTTTACCACCCCTCCTTGCCGCACCCGTACTTGTCAGCGTTTTTAAATCGTGGGAAACGGCCGCTGGTGGGCGGGCTGGTGCTGGCCGCTACGCTGCTGGGGCCGTCGGGGGCCCTGCGCGCCCAAACCGCCCCGACGGCCCCAGCAGTGGGCACGCTCACCCTCACCGGGACGGTGCGCGACGCGGCGGGCCAGCCCTTGGAGCTGGCGACGGTGAGCATCCTGGGGCAACCCGGCGGCGTGACCACGACCGCCGAAGGCCGATTTACGCTGGCTGTCAGGGCCCTGGGCCGCGGCGAGGCCGTGGTGCTGGTGGTGCGCCGCCTGGGCTTCCGGCCCCTGCGCCGGGGACTGGTGCTGCCCGCCGACGCGGCCCGCCCGCTCGATTTCGTTCTGCGCCCCGACCCACAGGCCCTGGGCGGGGTGACGGTGCGCTCCGGCCGTGACGCGGCCGGCACCCGCGAGCAGGTGAGCGTGACCCAAATCGACCCGCGGGACGTGAAAACGTTGCCCTCGCCGTTTGGCGACTTCAACGCTATTCTGAAGACGCTGCCCGGCGTGGTGAGCAACAACGAGCTGAGCAGCACCTACAACGTGCGCGGCGGCAACTACGACGAGAACCTGGTGTACGTCAACGGGTTCGAAGTGTACCGGCCGTTTCTCATCACGGCGGCGCAGCAGGAGGGGCTGAGCTTTATCAACCCCGACCTGGTGCGCAGCGCCGAGTTCAGCGCCGGTGGCTGGCAGCCCAAGTACGGCGACAAGCTTTCGTCCGTGCTCGAAGTTACTTACAAAGAGCCGGAGCAGTTTGCCGCCTCGCTCACCGCCAGTCTGGTGGGCGGCGCGGCCCACGCCGAAGCCCGCTCGAAAAGTGGCCGGGTGAGCTACCTGGCCGGCGTGCGCTATAAAAACGCCCAATACGTGCTTTCTTCTTTGAAGCAGGCGCAGGGCGGCTACAGCCCGACGTTCTACGACGGGCAGGCCTTCGTGAACATCGGCCTGGGCCCCCACGACGATGTGCAGCGTACCTCCCTGGGCCTGCTGGGCGTGGTGGCCCACAACGACTACCGCTTCGCGCCCGAGTCGGGGCAGGCCACGTTTTCCACGGCCACTAACCAGTTCACGCGGGTGTTCATCGGCTACGACGGCCGCGAGCAGATGCAGTACGACACCTACCAGGGCGGGCTCAGCCTGAAGCACAATTTCACCGACCGCCTGCAGGGCGAGCTGCTGGGCGGGGCCCTGGTGTCGCGCGAGTTCGAGTTCCGCGACGTGGAAGCCGCCTACCGGCTGGCCGACGTTAACCGCGACCCCACCGCGCCGGATTTCAACCAGGGCGTTCGGGAGCGCAGCATCGGCTCGCAGTTTCAGCACGCCCGTAACCACCTCACGGCCCGGGTGTACACGGCCGAGGCCCGGGCCCGCTGGATGCCCGGCCCGCGCCATACGGTGCGGGCCGGGGCCAAAATCGGCCGCGAAACCATCGACGATACGATCGACGAATACACGTTTGCCGACTCGGCCGACTACGTGCCCGACGCCCGGCGCACGCGCCTGCGCACCGATTTGTCGCTGCAAAGCACCCGGGCCCAGGCCTACGTGCAGGACACCTGGCACCTCGACAGCCTGCGCACGCTTACCTACGGTGTGCGGGCCCACTACTGGTCCACCAATGGCCAGTTGGTGGTGAGCCCGCGGGTGCAATATGCCCAAACCAGCCGCCGCCATCCCAACCGCATCTTCAAAGTTGGCTTGGGCGAGTACGCCCAGCCGCCGTTTTACCGCGAGCTGCGCAACCAGCAAGGGGGGCTGAACCCCGAGCTGCGGGCCCAGAAATCGTACCACTTGGTAGTGGGCCGGGAGGCAGCCTACAACTGGGGCGGGCGGCCGTTTAAGCTCACCACCGAGGCGTATTATAAGTACCTGACCGACGTGGTGCCCTACGATGTGGACAACGTGCGCCTGCGCTACTTCGCTAAAAACAACGCCCGCGCCTACGCCGCCGGCTTCGACGCCCGCCTCAGCGGCGAGTTTGTGAAGGGGGCCGAGTCGTGGTTTAGCCTGGGCGTGCTCACCACCCGCGAAAACGTTGACGGCGACTCGGTGAACGTCGTGACGGGCACCGACGCCGCCGGCAAACCGGTCCTCACCCGCCAGGCCAAGGAATACATCCGCCGGCCCCAGGATCAGCGCGTAACGGTGGGCGTGTTTTTCCAAGACCACTTGCCCGACAACCCTTCGGTGCGCGGCTACGTGAACGCCGTGTTCGGCTCCGGCTTGCCCTTCAGTCCGCCCAACCTGCCCGATTTGCGGGGCCTTGACGTGCTGGTGCGCAACTACCTGCGCGTCGACCTGGGCTTCTCGAAGGTGGTGGCCCTGCGGGGCGGCCCCGCTCCGCATGCCTATTCGCTGCAAAGCCTGTGGCTGGGTTTGGAAATACTTAACGTGCTGGGGGCCAATAATGTGGCCGGATACAGCTACTTGCAGGACGTGAACGGTCGCACCTACGCCGTGCCCAACTACCTCTCCCAGCGCCTGGTGAACCTGCGGGCCATTGCACGGTTCTAGGGCGTGGCCCCTAGGGAAGGCACAATGGGGACCCGTGCGCCGGCTGCTTACTCGTACATATCGCGCGGGTCGGCCGCGGCCAGCTCCGTCAGGAACCGGCCGATGGCGCTGCTGGTCGCGGCCAGCAGCGCCGCGCCTTTTTCGGCCGTGGCTTCGGCGGGGTTGCCGGCCCCGGTATCGGCGCTGATTTGGCTCCATTCGCGCTGAGCCCACGCCCAACCTTGCCGAAAGGCTTCGATACGAAACTGCTTGGCGTGGCCCGCCCCGGCCTCCGCCAGGGGGCGCACCAAGGCGGGGGCGATGTGGAGCATGGCACTGGTTTCGAGCGCATCGGCGTGGTCGCCGGGGGCCGTAAAAAACTGGTCGCGGTCCACGGTTTTAAACCAATTCAGCGTGCACAGAAACACGGTGGGAAACTCGGCTTGACAGTTCGCGCAGGTGCTGGCGAAAGTCGTTGCCCCCGTGGCCGTTCAGCACCACCAGCTTGGGGATGCCCTGGCGGGCGAGCACCTGCACCACGTCGCGCAGAATGGCCAGTTGCGTGCTGGGGTTCAGATTGATGTCGAGCGTGATGTCGAGCTGGCCCGTGTTCACGCCGAACGGAACGGTGGGCAGGACCACCACTTTGGCGCCGGCTTCCCAGGCCAGGCGGGCGGCTTCGGCGGCGATGTAGTCGCACTGGATGTTGTCGGTGGCGTAGGGTAGGTGGAAGTTATGCGCCTCCGTGGCGCCCCAGGGCAGCACCACCACTTCGTAGGCGGCGTCGCGCACGTGGTGCCAAGTGGTTTCGGCCAAGATGTAGGGGCGGGGCGTCATGGTGGAGTAGGGAACAGAAGGAAGGCGGTTCGCAAAAATAGTCTACAAGCGCACACGCGGACGAAGCCAAAAAGCCATACCTTTTAACGCACAACCCGAGGAAGATGCCTTACCGTCACACCGTCCGCCGCTACACCTACGTCTTTGCCGACCTGAAAACACTGCTGGCGCGGGCCTCACCGCTGCGCTCGGGCGATGTGCTGGCCGGCGTGGCCGCCGCCACCTACGAGGAGCGGGTCGCCGCCCAGTGGGCCCTGGCCGACGTGCCGCTGCGCGATTTTTTGCACGAGGCCCTGGTGCCCTACGAGCAGGACGAAGTCACCCGCCTGATCCTGGATACCCACGACGCGGCGGCATTCGCCGGCCTGGCCCACTGCACCGTGGGGCAGTTGCGCGATTGGCTCCTTTCGGACGCGGCCGACGCGGAGGGCCTGCGCGCCCTGGCCCCCGGCCTGACGCCGGAGATGGTGGCTGCCGTCTCAAAGCTCATGCGCAACCAGGAGCTGATTGCCGTGGCGCGCAAGTGCGAAGTCGTTACCCGCTTCCGGAACACCCTGGGCCTGCGCGGGCGCCTGGCCACCCGCCTGCAGCCCAACCACCCCACCGACGACCCGTGCGGCATCGCGGCGAGCATCGTCGACGGCCTGCGTTACGGCAGCGGTGACGCGGTTATTGGTGTCAACCCGGCCACCGACAACCCCAGGGCCATCGGCCACTTGCTGCACCTGCTGGACGTCGTGCGCGAGCAGTACGCCATCCCCACGCAAACGTGCGTGCTCTGCCACGTCACCACCACGCTCCGGCTCATCGGGCAGGGGGTCCCCGTCGACCTCACGTTTCAGTCCATCGCGGGCACCCAGGCCGCCAACGCCAGCTTTGGTATCAGCCTCGCGTTGTTGCAGGAAGCCTGGGAGGCGACGCTCTCCCTGAACCGCGGCACCGCGGGCCAGGACGTGATGTACTTCGAAACCGGCCAGGGCAGCGCGCTCTCGGCCAACGCCCACCACGGCCTCGACCAGCAAACCTGCGAGGCCCGCGCCTACGCCGTGGCGCGCCGGTTCCGGCCGCTGCTGGTCAACTCGGTGGTCGGCTTCATCGGCCCGGAGTACCTCTACGATGGCAAGCAAATCATCCGGGCGGGGCTGGAAGACCACTTCTGCGGCAAGCTGCTGGGCCTGCCCATGGGCGTGGACGTGTGCTACACCAACCACGCCGAAGCCGACCAGGACGACATGGACGCCCTGCTCACGCTGCTGGGCGTGGCCGGCTGCAACTTTGTCATGGGCGTGCCCGGGGCCGACGACATCATGCTGGGCTACCAGTCCACGTCGTTTCACGACGCGCTGTACCTGCGCCGCGCCCTGGGCCTGCGCCCGGCCCCCGAGTTCGAAGCCTGGCTGCAACAACAAGGTATTTTTGATGACCAAGGCGCGCTGCTGCCCGCGGCGGCGGCGTCGCCGCGGCTTAAAAACCTGCCGGCAGCGCTGCGGTAAGCCGGCATCAAGTAGGAATTTCGAATCTCCACGCCCCGCTCATGGCCCATACGTCCGTCCCGCCGCCCGCCGGGGCCCCCGCGCCCGATCCCTGGGCGGCCCTCAAAGCTTTCACCGCTGCCCGCATCGCCCTGGGCCGAACGGGCACCAGCGTGCCGCTGCGCGAGGCGCTGGCGTTCAAGCTCGCCCACGCCCACGCCCGCGACGCCGTGTATTCGGTCCTTGAAACCGATCGGCTGTGGGCCGGCCTCACGGCCCTGGCGCTGTCCGTGTGCCACGTGCGCAGCCGGGCCGCGACCCGCCCGGAGTACCTGCAGCGCCCCGATCGGGGCCGGCAACTGGCCGAAGAATCCCGGAACCTGCTGGTGGAGCAGGCCCCCGCCGAATGCGACCTGGTTGTCGTCCTGGCCGACGGTTTGTCGGCCACGGCCGTCAATGACCACGCCCTGCCGTTGCTGGGCCGGCTGTTGCCGTTGTTGCAGCCGGCGGGCTTCCGGGTGGGGCCCGTGGCTCTGGCCGAGCAGGCACGGGTGGCCCTCGGCGACGAAATTGGGCACGTGCTGCGGGCCCGGCTTGTGCTGGTGCTGATCGGGGAGCGGCCGGGGTTGAGCGCTCCCCATAGCCTGGGGGCCTATCTTACCTACGGCCCCCGGCCGGGCCTTACCGACGAGGCGCGCAACTGCGTGTCCAACATCCGCCCCGAAGGCCTGGACTACCCGTCCGCCGCCGACAAACTGTCTTTCCTACTGCGGGAAGCGCTGCGGCAACAACTCTCGGGCGTGGACCTGAAAGACGAGGCGGATCTGCTGTCGGCGTAGCCTGGCCCCCGCATTATCACCGGCCGGGGGCCTATCGCCGCCTGCGGTAGGGCGTTCCAGGACCGGCGCGGCCGCAATTGAGCGCTGGGTGGGCGGTCGCGGCCGGCCCGAAAGTGCGTTAGCTTTGTGCGGCGGCTGGTGCGAAGGGCCCTGGATCGCCCACCAAAGTAGCGATGCAAGTCAGAAGGACCGGTCAGGGCAGGGGAGTGGCGGCCGTGGGCCGGGGACTGGCTGCCGCGGCGCTGCTGCTAGGCGCGGCCCCCGGTGGGCGGGCCCAGGCGGTGCTCCGCAAAGACTTGAAAAAAGATTTCGGGGCCCTGGGCGACGGCCGGACCAACGACCAGGCAGCCTTCGGGCGGGCGTCGGCTTTTTTCAACGCTCGGGCCCTGACGCTGGCCGGGACAGGCCGGGCCGTGCTGTTTATTCCGCGGGGCGTGTACCTGGTGGGCCGGCAGGACGCCGGGGGCGGGGCCTACCGTAGTGGGGCCGACGTGCTGGCGTTGGTGGGCTGCCGTAACTTGTCGATCGAAGGAGTGGACAGCGCCGCCACCGAAATCCGCTACGCCGACGGCCTGCTGTACGGCTCGTTCGACCCTGCTACCGGCCGCGCCTATCGGCCACCGACCGTCTATTTTGACAACCGCGCGTACGCCGCCAGCGGCGGCACGTGCATCCGGCTGCAGCGGTGCGAAAACGTGGTGGTGGCTCGCCTAGCCCTCAATGGGAACAGCCCGCGCTTGGCCGTGGGCGGGGCGTGGGGCGACACTGGCATCCAGCTGCCCTTCGACGGGGTGTTCGTAAACGACTGCCGGGGCGTGTCCCTGCAGCGAATAGCGGTGCACCACTTCGGGCGCGACGGCGTGCAGGTACTCAACCGCTTGGCGAAAAGTCTTGACGACCCTGCCCTCGAAAACATCATGCTGGAAAACTCTACCTTCGACTACAACGGCCGCCAGGGCCTCTCACTCACCGGCGTGAACGGTCTCCGCGCCGTGAACTGTAGCTTCAGCCACACCGCCCGGGTTCAGAACCCGACGGTGCGCCTGGGCGCGGGGCACGCACTGTTTTCCAACCCCGCCGCCGGCGTCGATGTGGAGCCCGAAGGGGGCTACGTGACTAACGCGGTTTTTACGCGTTGCCGTCTCGTCGATAACGGCGGCCAGGGCTTGGTCTCGGACCGGCCCGGGGGGGGGCGCCCCGCCACGACTCGGAACGTCCGGCTGATCGGTTGCACGCTCTGGGGCACCACCAACTGGTCGGCGTGGGTGACGCAGCCCGGGTTCTTGTTTCAGAACTGCTTTGTGTACGGGGCCTTCGTGCACGGCTGCCCCGCGGCCACGGCCGCTGAGGCGACTTGGTTCCAGGGGTGCACGTTCGAAGACAAGCCCTACGCGGGGCGGCCGGCGCTGGGGCCGTTTCTGTTGTTTTCCGACCGACACGCCCGGGGCCTGCGCTTCGCTGACTGCCGGTTCGTGGCCACCCGCGGGGCCCTCGTCCACGCCGTGCCGCTGGTCCCGGATTCGGCGGCAGGGTTTTATTTTCATGGTTGCGCCTTCGTGCTGGATAACGTCCAGTCCTCGGTGGGTGGCGCGAATGTCATTGCCGGCGGTGTTTTCACCGGCCGCACCGAGTTTCGCGACGGCCCCCACCGCCTCGGTGGGGTGCGTGCCGACTTTTGGTTCGGCAGCGCGGTTGCGCCGGGCCCGAATGCGGTGCTAGCGTCCGGTAGCCTGGCCCTGCGGGCCTGCAACTTCCGGCTCTTGGTGCGGGGTGGTTTCGACGTGGGCCGCGCTCCGGCCGGGGCGCACGATTCGGCCCGGGTGGTGGTAGGACCTGCCAACGCCTTGGTGCTGGTCGCGGCTCTCCACGATACGTGCGAACTCTACATTGGGCCCGCCGCCCGTGTGGTGGTGAAGCGGGGCGGGGCGCTAGAGTTGCGGCGCGGCACCAAAATCACCGTCGCCGGCAGGGTTGTTATCGAGGATGGCGGTTATTTTTTCCGCGACCCGCTGGCCGTTGTGCGCACCGTGGGCCGCGGCGCAGTGCAGGTGGTCCCGGGGGCCATCCTTGCCAAACACCCTACTTTGATTGGGGATTGAGTATTGTTCAGATATTACCCATATGAATTAATGATCCGGTTTTTACTTGATACATATGAGTAATTCAAAGATGAGTCATATGTATCAAGTAAAAACCGAAGGTTAAGGTTATTTATCCCGTTTGTCTTAATAATGCACGGATCCTTGTGCCCCCAGCTCTGGAAGCTACAGATGATTGATATCAGAACCGACAACTATTCACTTTTTTGCAATCTTCACAAATGGACTATATTGTTACAACTGCCGCATACATCGAATAGAAATTTTGTTCGGAAGGCAGCGGACATGATTGGGCTCACATACGCCGGGTGTGGCGGCTCGCCCGGCGCTTGGCCGCCGAAGTGCCCGAAGCTGACCACGAACTGACCGAACTGGGGGCCTTGCTGCACGACATCGCCGACTGGAAGGCCCACGGCGGCGACTACGAAGCCGGGCCCCGCGCCGCCCGGGCTTGGCTCGCTAGCTTGGGGGCCCCGGAGCGTCTCATCGGCCGGGTAGAAACCCTCATCTGCGAAGTGTCTTTTAAAGGGTTGGGGGTACCCACGCCCGTGTCGTCGCCCGAGGCCGCTCTGGTGCAGGACGCCGATCGGCTTGATGCCCTTGGGGCGGTGGGCATTGCGCGGGCCTTTGCCTACGGCGGCCACAAGGGCCGCCCGCTGCACGACCCGGCCGTGGTGCCGGTAGCCCACGACTCGTTCGAAAGCTACCAGCAGAGCACGGCGCCCACGCTCAACCATTTCTACGAAAAGCTGCTGCACTTGCCTGAGCGCCTGCACACGCCCGCTGCCCGCCGCATCGCGGCGGGCGTACATGGAAGGCTTCGTGGCGCGGTTCCTGGCCGAGTGGGACGGGGAGGCCTGACGGTTCGGGGGTTCGGCCGCTACCTTTGCGTCATGAGCATGCCTTTTCATCTTCGTCTGGTGCGCGCGACGGCCTTCGGCGGGCTGTTGGTGCTGGTCGCTGCCGGCTGCCGCATTTGCCCCGTCGAGTCGTGCCGGGTGCGCAAGGTGCACATGCACGACGGCGTCAGCTACCGCCGCCAGCCCCTCTGGAAGGTGTGGAAGAAACAAAACCCGGCCGTGGGCGAGCGCATTCACGTACCGGGTCCCTCCGGGAGTAAGCCCAACAACGACCGCAGCAAGCCCCTGAAATAAGCCGGTCCTTCCAGGTCCTCACTGCTAGTTCAAAAGGCCCGCCTGGCTTGCCAGAACGGGCTTTTTTGCGTACCTTCGCGGGCGTTACAACACTCTTCATTCCGCGGCCGACGCGGGTCCCTGGGGGCCCAGCGGGGCCGCTATTTACTTTGGTATGGCAGACGGCGAAAAAATCATTCCGATCAACATCGAAGACGAAATGCGCGGGGCTTACATCGACTACTCGATGTCGGTCATCATCTCGCGGGCGCTGCCCGACGTGCGCGACGGCCTCAAGCCCGTGCACCGGCGCGTACTTTATGGCATGAGCGAACTGGGCGTATCCTACACCAAATCGCACAAGAAATCGGCCCGCATCGTGGGCGAGGTACTCGGTAAGTACCACCCGCACGGCGATAGCAGCGTGTACGATACGATGGTGCGCATGGCCCAGGATTGGAGCCTGCGCTACCCGCTGGTGGACGGCCAGGGCAACTTCGGCAGCATCGACGGCGACTCGCCGGCCGCCATGCGCTACACCGAGGCCCGCCTCAAGCGCATCGCCGATGAGCTACTCGGCGACCTCGACAAGGACACGGTGGACTTCCAGCCCAATTTCGACGACTCGCTGGAGGAGCCGAGCGTGATGCCGGCCAAGCTGCCCAACCTGCTGCTTAACGGCACCACGGGCATCGCCGTTGGTATGGCTACCAATATGGCCCCCCACAACCTTACCGAGGTCGTAAACGGCATTGCGGCGTACTTGGAAAATCCCGAGATCACGGTGGCCCAGCTCATGGAGTACATCACGGCCCCCGATTTTCCTACCGGGGGCACCATCTATGGCTACGAGGGCGTGCGCCAGGCGTTCGAAACCGGCCGTGGGCGGGTGGTGATGCGCGCCAAGGCGGTGTTCGAAACTTCTAAAACCGGCAAGGAGCAAATCGTCGTCACCGAAATTCCCTACATGGTGAACAAGGCGTCGATGATCGAAAAAACGGCCGCGCTCATCAACGAGAAGAAAATCGAGGGCATTGCCGACCTGCGCGACGAGTCGGACCGCGACGGCATGCGCATCGTCTACGATCTTAAGCGCGACGCCGTACCCGGCGTGGTGCTCAACAATTTATACAAGTACACCCAGTTACAAAGCTCGTTCGGCGTCAATAACGTGTGCTTGGTGAAGGGCCGCCCGATGACGCTCAACTTGCGGCAGCTCATCCATTACTTTGTTGAGCACCGCGGCGAAGTGGTGGTGCGCCGCACGCGCTTCGAACTGGCCGAAGCCCAGAAGCGGGCCCACATCCTGGAGGGCTTGCTGATTGCGCTCGACCACCTGGACGAGGTGATTGCTCTCATCCGCGGCTCACGCGACGCCGAACTGGCCCGTGCCCAACTCATCGAGCGCTTTGCCCTGAGTGAGGTGCAGGCCCGCGCTATCCTGGATTTGCGTCTGCAGCGCCTGACGGGTTTGGAGCGCGATAAAATTGTGGCCGAGTACGAAGGGCTAATGCGCGAGATTGATCATTTCCAGGCCGTGCTGGCCTCGGAAGAGTTGCAGCGCGGCATCATCAAAACCGAGTTGCTGGAGCTGCGCGACCGCTACGGCGACGCCCGCCGCACGGCCATCAACTACGCTGGCGGCGACTTTTCGACCGAAGACATGATTGCCGACGAGGCCATGGTCATTACCGTGAGCCGTGAGGGCTACATTAAGCGCACCAACCTCGACGAGTACCGCGCCCAGGGCCGGGGCGGGCTGGGGGCCCGGGGCGCTTCGAGCAAGAAGGACGATTTCACGCAGCATCTGTTCGTGGCCACGACCCACGAGTACCTGCTGTTCTTCACCGAGTTGGGCCGCGTGTTCTGGCTCAAGGTGTACGAAGTTCCTGAAGGCGGGAAGGCCACCAAGGGCCTACCAATTCAGAACCTCATCGAAATCCCGCGCGAAGACAAGATCCGCTCGGTGCTCAACGTGCGGGGCCTGAAAGACCCAGACTACTTGGAAAATACCTTTCTTATGTTCTGCACTGAGCAGGGTACGGTGAAGAAAACCCCGCTGGAGGCCTATTCGCGGCCCCGCACGGCGGGCATCAACGCCATTACTATAAACGAAGGCGACCGGATCTTGGACGTGCAGCTGTTGGCCCCCAACGCCGAAGTGGTGCTGGCCTTGCGCTCGGGCCGGGCCGTGCGCTTCAACGAAGGCAAGGTGCGGGCCATGGGCCGGGCGGCGGCCGGCGTGCGCGGCATCACTCTGGCCGATGCCGACGATCGGGTGGTGGGCATGGTGTGTATCGCTGACCCCACCCAGGAATTGCTGGTTGTGAGTGAGCACGGCTACGGCAAGCGCAGCGCCCTCGACGAGTACCGCATCACCAATCGCGGCGGTAAGGGCGTGCGGGCCATGAACGTGACCGATAAAACCGGGGCCCTGGTGGCCATTAAGGACGTGAACGACGGCGATGACCTCATGATCATCAACAAGTCGGGCATTACCATTCGGTTGCGCATGAAGGAGTTACGCACCATTGGGCGGGCGACGCAGGGCGTACGTTTGCTTAAAATTGGTAACAACGACGAAATCTCGTCGGTAGCCAAAGTCACGGCCGACGACGCCGAAGTGTTGGAACCGGTCGACGGACTGGCCGCAGAGGAGGGCCCCGATGGGCTCGTGCCGGCCGCCCCCGTGGCCCCCGATGCGACCGTCGACGCCCTGGGTGCCGACGAGGTGGAGTAGTGACCGGCGGGGCCGTTTGGTTCGTAAAATAGGAGGGGAGCGGGGCGTTTGCTTCGCTCCCTTTATTTTTGGGATCCAAAGGCCCGGTTTTTGCAAATCGAACCCGTTCAGTTAGCCGTTGCGGTCCCGGTATTTCCGTTGTCTACTTTTTCTCACCCCGCCGGGCGCTTTGCGCCCGGAGTCATCCGTGCTCCGGCGCGCAATTTTTTTTCTCATGAAGAAAGCCCTTTTTACACTGGTGACGGTCGCCGCGCTCTCGTCCCAGGTACCGCAAATGGCCCATGCCCAAAATTCGGCGGTGACCAACGCCATCCTCAACCAGAAATCGGGCCTGCTTGACAAGGCCCGGATTGAAATCGACAAGGCCATCACCAACGAGAAGACCAGCGTCAAGGCCAAGACCTGGTACACCCGCGGCGACATTTATGCTCAAATGCTGGCCAGTCCCATCTACGGCAAGCAGTTGCAGCCGGGCGAGGGTTTGCAAAAGGCGTCCGAGTCGTTCAATAAAACCATTGAGTTGGACACCAAAACCGGTGAGTTCGGTAAGCTGGCCGTGCCCCAGCTTGAAAACCTTTACGGCCAAGCTTTTAACGCTGGCGTCGAGGCGTACAATGCCAAAGACTACGACAAAGCCCTGGTCAACTACCGTTTGGCGGCGAAGCTCAAGCCCACCGATACAACGGCGGTGTTATACTCGGCCTATGCTCAGGAAGCCAAGCAGGACTTCGCTGGGGCCAAGGCCAGCTATAACCAAGTGTTGGGCATGGATGCCTACAAAACGAAGCCAGCCCCCGTGGGTGTTTACACGCACTTGTTGCAGATTGCCCGGCAGGAAAAGAACGACGCCGAGGCCACCAAAGTAGTGCAGCAGGCTTTGGTTGCTTATCCTAACAACAAGAACTTCATGCTCGAAGAGCTGAACATGTACCTGAGCACGGGTCGGGGCAAGGAGGCGATTGACAAAATCCAGAAGGCTATTGCTGCTGACCCGGCTAACGCCTCGAATTTGTACGCGGTGCTCGGCTCGGTCTACGACCAAAATAAGCAACCCGCTCAGGCCCTGGACGCCTACCAGAAAGCTGTGGCCGCCGATCCTAATAACTTTGATGCCCAGTACAACCTCGGTGTGTACAACTACAACAAAGCAGCCGAGGCATATACCAAGGCCAGCAAGATGGATTTGAAAACGTATCAGGTGTCGGGCAAAAAGTACGAAGTGGATGGCAAGAAGTACTTCGAAGCCAGCGTGCCATACTTTGAGAAGTCGTTGCAAATCAAGCCCGATGATACCGCTACGATGCAGACCTTGCAAAAAGTTTATTTCCGTTTGGGTCGGACCGCTGATTCGGAGCGGCTCAGCGCTAAGCTGAAAAAGTAATGTTTTAGGTTTTAGTTCTAGGTCTTGTAAAAAAGCCCGGCAGTGCGCCGGGCTTTTTTTGTTTTCGCGCCGATAGGGTAGGACTAGACTAGATGCGAAAGGTGAACCGAACTTAGAAACCAATTTTAGCAAGTTATACTTAACATAATATAAATTATAAGACAATACTTTGGCTTGGGTGTTGTTTGTTATCCAAGGTGGCTTTTTGTGTGGCTTTTTGTATCGCTGGTGCGGTATTCACGATGCTTCCAAGCTCCATGAAAACTTCAGTAAAGGCAAGTTGCGGGCCAGCCGCGGAGCGGTAACCTATTTACAGCAGTACCGTTCGTTAATCGGGAAAACCGCGGATTGGCGTCCCGTACCCTGACTGGTCGGTGATGTCACCGCTCCGCCGCGGTCCGGACCAGTAGTCTTCTTTTTTATAGGTATAGTGTCGTTTCGCAGCCAATCCGCAACTTGCTTTTATAACCAACAGGTCACCCCAGCGTGTACCCGTGTTTCCCCGATTGGTAAACTTAACGCAGTCGCCAGTCGCATCATACCAAGGCCTGAAATGCCACCTGGTCCTCCGTTCGAATAAGGTAGGCTAAAGTTAATGTACCTAGATCTTGCGCATGGATTTCTATGTTGTACCGAATTGCTGCAACGTAGAGACAAAGTGTCAAATGTATCGCAGGTTTTCCATTGTGGGTCCATCAATGCCCACTCCCCTTCTTTATACCAAAGTATATAGGTGAAGAACATAGGTGATTGAAAGGTACATAGACGATTGAGAGAAAAAAATGAAAAGAATTACAGAGTATATAAATTGAGCATAAAATAGTATATAATAATTTATAATATGTACTTTTTTATACTTTTATTATTAATACTAAATTTTTGCTTACTTTGCTTAGACCTAAACTGTTGCTCTGGATACCATATACCATGCCTAAACTTATAGACTACCCACGGACCACCTATGCCAGTGCTTGGGAAGTTGCCGAAGTAGTAGACGACACAGGTGGAAAATGTGCCTTGGAAACCTGCGCCCGCAAACTCAGTCGCAAAGTGAGCGGCTCGTTCAAAGCAATCGTGGGATCCGCGGTAAAATTTGGACTGCTCACCAGCAAACGAGAACTGCTGAGCACTACCACCCTATTTCGTCGCATCAAGCACGCATACGACAAGCAGGAAGAGTTACTCTTTCATCGCGAAGCCTTTCTTACTCCACCCTTGTTCACCCAGCTCTGCCGCAAGTTTCGTCAGCGGGAATTGCCCGTACAAATGCTGGACGTGATGCTTATCCGCGAATTCGACGTGGAGGAGATCAACGCCGCCGCCGTAGCCAAGGCCTTCGCCGAAGGCGCACGCATGGTGGGACTACTCGATGAGCACAACATCATCGTTGACATCGACCAGCTAGCAGCCCAAGCCCCACCCCGGCGTGAATTGGCCTCGCCCGCACTGACCATCAATTCATTCCGTGCCCCCGACTCCGCTACGGTTGATAAAGCTGACACCGGCGCCACCGTAACACCAGACCCGATTGTTCTAGCACGCCCACGCAACGAATTGCCTCCTGGCAACGGCGTAGATACAGTGGCATCACTGTTCGGCTTGCTGGACATGCGGGCACAGCCCACCCCTGTAACCCAAACCAGCCGCCACGCGGTCCCTAAACCGCCCGAGCGAGTTGCGCCACTCTCTGTTCCAATAATAGCCTATGCACCGCCTCAACAACCATCCGAACCCAAAAGCACACCTGCTCAGTTCGTCGTACGCCTTAACGGACCAGGCTTAGATACCCAACTGGTAATTACCGACGAAGACGACTTGATACTAGTTCAGGGCCTACTCGAGAAAATCAGGCGGCAATTACGCAATTAGAACCTTTTTCTCATTTATTTATTATGTTAACTTAGTACCCTCGCCATTAGAAGCTACCCCATGAGCTTTATACTCTCACGGATTAGCCCACGAGCTGGGTATGCAGCCGTTCCAACGTTTGAGCAGCATTATGGCACAGGCCAGGATGGACAAACGAGGTTTGTACTATGGTACTGCGCGTGGCCGTAAGCCAGCGAAAACGGGATGCCAGCGGCAGTCGCCCGATGGGACCGCCATCGGGGCGGCCCCGACAAATGCACTCGAAAGCCCCCAAACGTGCCGTCAAGTCCCACACGTCCAGATCGATACCAGCAAATACTCGGAGACGCTCCTGTGAAAACTCAAACCGAGTTTGCAAAAACTGCTGCGCCGGGCAGCACAGAACGACGCCGACGTTGAGAAACTCCTCTCGTTCCACGCGCGGCACCACCCGCACCACAGCGTATTCAAACAAGTCCATTGCGGGCATGATCGGCTTCATGAACAAAGATGGGGGACGCAACAAGTCGGGCTTCTAAGAACCTCACATAGACCGCCCGCGCCGCGGCGTCGGTAACGCCCGGGAAAGCTTCTGCCAACCACCCTCCGGGAACCAGCGCCACCACGGCCCATAACAACTCTGGAGTGAGCCGGGCGTGGCCGTGAGCATCGGCAGTCGCCAGCGCCGTGGCCTGTGGCAGCAATACATGGTCTCGGATTTGGGGGAATGGCCGCGTCCCGCCCGCCCGGGCCCAGTCGGGGCCGGCGTGGTGCACGTACAAGGCCGCTCCGTGGTCGATAAGCCACAACTCTTTGTGCCACATCAGCAAGTTGGTATTGCGGACCGTGCGGTCCACGTTCAGCGTCAATGCATCGAGCCACACGACCAGCGAAGCCAGCTCCGGGGCCACGTCCGCCACCAAGGGATCAAACGTGGCGGCCCCGGCCAAGTAATGCAAGGCCAGGTTCTGGCCCGTGCTGGCGCGCAACAGGTCCTGGATTTCCTCGTCGGCCTCACTGCGGCCGAATGCGGCGTCAAGGTCGGCCAGCACGAGCTCGGGCACCCGCAGGCCCAGGGCCCGGGCCAACTCGCCCACTAGCAACTCGGCAATCAGAGCCTTCACCCCCTGCCCTGCTCCCCGAAACTTGAGCACATACAGAAATTCGTCGTCGGCCTCTACAAGGGCCGGCAGCGAACCGCCCTCACGCAAAGGAGTCACGTAGCGCGTCACGGCGACGCAGCGGAGCGGTTTCACGAGGGCAAGAGCGGCGACCATCATTCAGCAAAATGAGTTAAAAATAAACGGCGCGGGCCCAGCAACTATTCGCCGCGCCGGGGTTGCCCCTGCCGGGCCCGCAGCGTGGCCAGCACCTCAGCCAAGGGCACGCCAGTGGCCACGAGCAGCACCAGCAAGTGAAACAACAAGTCGGCCACCTCGCCCGGCAACGAGTCGCGGTGGCCGGCCACCGCGTCGATGACAGTTTCCACGGCCTCCTCCCCTACTTTCTGGGCAATTTTGGGTACCCCCTTTTCAAACAGTGCCACGGTGTAAGAACCCGGCGTGTCCTCCGGATGGGCCCGGCGGTCGGCAATCAGTCGCTCCAGCTCGGCTAAAAAACCTACGGCGGCAGCGGGAGCCACGGCCTGGCCCGGCTGCTCGAAGCAGCTGGTGCAGCCACGATGGCAGGTGGGGCCCACCGGCCGGGCCCGCACCAGCACGGTATCGGCGTCACAGTCGATGTGCAGACTCACAACTTCCAGGAAATGGCCACTGCTTTCGCCCTTGGTCCAGAGGCGGTTTTTGGAGCGGGAAAAAAACGTGACCCGCCCCTCGCGCTGGGTTTGGCCCCAAGCCTCGGCATTGACGTAGCCCAGCATGAGCACCTGCCCCGTGTCGGCATCCTGCACCACGACGGGCGCCAGGCCAGTGGCGGCATCAAAACGCAACGCGTCGAGCGGAATAGAAGAATCGGAAGCAAATTCTGCGGCCATCATTATTATGTACTGGGTATTGGATACTTTCTTTTGACAGCTGCTGGCTCATACGCCGGCAGCCAAAATTGGCCCCGCCGGGGCTCCGACTACCGCCGCACCGGCACCCCCGCGTGGTAGAGGTAGTCCTTGAGCACGGGCAGCGAGGTGTCGCCGAAGTGAAAGATGCTGGCGGCCAGCGCGGCATCGGCCAGCCCTTCCTCAAACACGGCCACGAAGTCGGCCGCCTGCCCGGCCCCGCCCGAGGCGATGACCGGTACGGACACGCTCCGGCTCACGGTCCGGGTCAGGTCCAGGGCAAAACCGCCCTTAGTGCCGTCATGGGTCATGGACGTGAGCAGGATTTCGCCGGCCCCGCGGTCGGCGGCCTCCTGGCACCAGGGCAGCGCCTCGCGACCCGTGGCCTGGGTGCCGGCCCGCGTCATCACCTGCCACTCGCCTGCTACCAGACGCGCGTCCACGGCCACCACGATGCACTGCGAACCAAAGCGTCGGACCAGCTCGTCGAGTAACGCGGGGCGGGCCAGCGCGGCGGAGTTTACCCCCACCTTGTCGGCACCGCTGAGCAGCAGCTCCTCCACGGTGGCCACGGTGGCGATGCCCCCGCCCACGGTAAAGGGGATGTCCAGCTCGCGGGCCACGGCGCGCACGAGTTCCTTGAGGGGCTGGCGGCGTTGGTTTGTGGCCGTAATATCGAGGAACACCAGCTCGTCGGCGCCCTCGCGGGCGTAGCGCGCAGCCAACGCCACGGGGTCGCCGGCGTCACGCAGGCCCTCGAACTGGATGCCTTTCACGGTGCGCCCGTCGCGCACGTCGAGGCAGGGAATGAGGCGTTTGGTGACCATGTTTTTACGGGCTAATCAATTACAAAAACGTCGTTTATAAAAACCGTTGCAGGTCGGCCAGGGCGATAGTGCCTTCGTAAAGGGCCTTGCCGATGATGGCCCCGTGCAGGCCGGCGTCGGCCATGGCCTCCAAGTCGGCCACCGTCGTCACACCGCCGCTGGCGATAAAGCGGGCCACGGGGAACTGCGCCCGCAATTCCTTGTAAGTGGCCAGGCCAGGGCCCTGTAACAGGCCGTCCTTGCTCACGTCGGTGCAGATGAAGGTACGGCCCCCGACGGCCAGGTAGTCGCCCACGAAGCCCGTCAGGGTCAGAGCGCTTTGCTCGGTCCAGGCGTTGACCAGCAGGTGAGCCCCGCGAAAATCCGCCCCCAAATAAATCTTATCGGCTCCCCAGCGGGCCAACCAGCCCTGCACCGCGGCGGGGTCGCGCACGGCCAAGCTGCCAGCCGTCAGGTGCCGGGCCCCAGCCGCAAATACTTCCTCGGCCACGGCCTCGGCCTGCACCCCGCCCCCGAAGTCGATGTCGAGCGCGGTATGCCGGGCCAAGGTTTCGAGCACGCCCAGGTTGACGGGCCGCCCGGCCCGAGCCCCGTCCAGGTCCACCAAGTGCAGGCGGCGCACGCCGGCGGCCTCGAAGCGTTGGGCCACGGCCAGCGGGTCGGCGGCGTAGGTGGTCTGGCGGGCAAAGTCACCGGCGCTCAGGCGTACGACCTGCCCGGCGCGCAAGTCGATGGCGGGGATGATTTCCATCATGTTTTTGAGAACGTAAAGTTGCGCTGGCTCAGCCGGGTACGGCCTATAAAGCCAAAAAATTCTGGAGGATGCGCGCGCCCACGGGTCCGCTTTTCTCGGTGTGGAACTGCACCCCGTGGAAATTGCGGTGCTGCACCGCCGCGCTGAACGGGGCCGGGTGCGCCGCCTGGGCAGTGGTGTAGGCCCCCACCGGGACCCGGTAGCTGTGCACAAAGTACACGTGGTCGGCGGACCCCAGACCTTCAAACAACGGGCCCCGTGCGTGCTGCAAGGTGTTCCAGCCCATGTGGGGCACCTTGTGGGCGGCGTCGGGCACGAAGCGTTCCACCCGGAACGGCAGCAGCGCTAGCAACGGCGTGTCCTGCTCCTCGGAGTGCGTGCCCAGCAACTGCATGCCCAGGCAGATGCCTAGAAAGGGCTGCGTCAGCGTCGGCAATACCTCGTCGAGACCGGCGGCGCGCAGCGCCCGCATGGCCGATGAGGCCTCGCCCTCGCCCGGAAATAGCACCTTGTCGGCGGCCTGCAACACGGCCGGGTCCGCCGTGAGCACGGCTTCCACGCCCAAGCGCTCGAGGGCAAACAAGACGGACTGGACGTTGCCCCCTTGATAATTTATAACGGCTACCATGCGCAGGATTCTTCAAGTTAACAAGCAACCTGTAACCACTTTACACGAATGATTAAAGCAGCTATTATACATTTGGGCAAATCTACAAGATTCCCTTGGTGCTCGGAATGGCTTGGGTAGCGTCGCGGCTCACCGCCATCTTGATGGCCTTGGCCACGGCCTTGAAGATAGCTTCGATCTTGTGGTGCTCGTTGTCGCCCGCGCAGGCGATGTTGAGGGTGGCCCGGCTGGCGTCCGTGAAGCTTTTAAAGAAGTGAAAGAACAGTTCCGTAGGCAAGTCCCCCACCCGCTCGCGCTTGAACTCCGCGTTCCACACCAGCCACGGCCGCCCTGAGAAATCGATGGCTGCCTGCGCCAGGGCCTCGTCCATGGGCAGCAGAAAGCCGTAGCGGGCCAGTCCGCGCTTCTCACCCAAGGCCCGGTCGAAGGCCTGACCCAAAGCAAGGGCCGTGTCTTCCACGGTGTGGTGCTCGTCGATGTGCAAATCCCCTTTTACCCTTATGAACAAATTAGCGCCACTGTGCTTGCCCAATTGTTCCAACATATGGTCAAAGAAACCTAGCCCGGTGTGAATGTCAGTTTGCCCGCTACCGTCAAGGTTGAGGTGGATAGTAATCTGGGTTTCGTTGGTGTCGCGCTGCACCACGGCCACCCGGGCCGGGTAGCGCAGGAACCGGTAGACTTGCTCCCAGTCCGTCGTGCTGAGCGCAGCTTCCGCGTCGGCGTCGGCACTGATCAGGATGGCTTGGGCCCCCAGGTTGTGGGCCAGCTGCACGTCGGTGCGGCGGTCGCCGATGACGTAAGAGTTCGCCAGGTCGTAGCCGCTGGCCGCGTCCAGGTACTGGCCCAACATCCCCGTGCCCGGCTTGCGGGTGGGCCGGTTGTCGGCGGGGAAGCTGCGGTCGACGTACTCGGCGGCAAAGCGCACCCCCTCCCCTGCCAAAACATCCAGCATGAGCCGGTGCGCAGGCCAGAACGTGTCCTCGGGAAAACTGACCGTGCCCAGCCCGTCCTGGTTACTCACCAGCACGAGCTCGTACTCGGGCAGTTCGCGGGCGATGCGGGCCAGGCCGCTGATGGCCCCCGGCACAAACCGGAACTTGTCGGGCGTGAGGCCATCGATTTGTTGGCTGGGCTGGGGCTCGACGAGAATGGTGCCGTCGCGGTCGATGAACAAAGCCTTTTTCAAATCACTCATCAGATAATAATTATTAGGTATCGGGCCGGGGCCCTACGCGTTGCCCACCACTGCTTCCAAACCGGTCGCGGCAGGTTGCGCCTGCCCGATGGCGCGGAGCGCGTCGACGAGCTGCTCATTTTCGGCAGGCGTGCCCACGGTCAGGCGCAGGCAACCCGCACAGCCGGGCATCGTAGTGCGGTTGCGCACCACGATGCCCCGGGCCTGCAGCTCGTCGTAGACGGCCGTGGCATCGGCTTGGAAACGCACCAGCAAGAAATTGGCATCCGATGGAAAAACTTTGTCGACGCCGGGCAAGGTTTGCAGCGCCTCCACGAGCCAGGCGCGGCCTTCCAGGATTCGCTGGCGCAGGACAAGCAACCGGTTGGCCTGACTAAGCGCGGCCAGGGCCAACTGCTGGGTGTTTTCGGAGAGGTTGTAAGGCGACTTGATTTTGTTGAGGTAGCCAACAATGGCCGCCGAGGCGTAGGCCACGCCCAGGCGCAGGCCGGCCAGGCCCCAGGCCTTGGAGAAGGTTTGGAGCACCACCAGGTTCGGGAATTCGGCCAGCCGGGCGGTCCAACTCGGGGCATCGGCAAAATCACCGTAAGCCTCGTCCACCACCACCAAGCCCCGGAACCGGCGCAATACCTGCTCGACGGCTCCGGCATCCAGCAGGTTACCGGTGGGGTTGTTGGGCGAGCACAAGAAGACGACTTTGGCCGACGAACGGGCCAGCTTTTCCACCGCGTCCGAGGCCAGCTGGAAGTCGGCGCTCAGCAGCAGGCGCTCCACGCGCACATCGTTGAGGTTGGCAGCCACTTCGTACATGCCGTAGGTGGGCGGCAGAACGGCGATGCTGTCGCGCCCGGGCACGCAGGTGAGGCGCAGCAGCAGGTCAATGGGCTCGTCGGAGCCGTTGCCCAAGAAAATCTGGGCCACGGCCACGCCCTTAAGCGGAGCCAACGCAGCCTTCAGGGCCCGCTGCTGCGGATCGGGGTAGCGGTTGAACACCCGGTCGCCCACTGAGCCAAAGCTGTTCTCGTTGGCGTCGAGCATCACCGGGGCCGAGCCCTCGTATTCGTCGCGGGCCGACGAATACGGCTGCATCTGCCGGATGCTGGGCCGCACGAGGGCGGCGATGTCAAAAGCGGGCGCTTCGGTGTTGGCGGCGTCGGCCGTGGCTTGTTGCGCGGCGGCGGCTTGTTGCGCGGCGGCCAACGCCTCGCGGCGCAGGGCCACGGCACGGGCATGGGCGGCCAGGCCCTCGGCTTCGGCCATGGTTTCCACGGCCGGGGCCAGGGTTTGCAGGCCCTGCGCGGTGAGGCGCTGGTAGGTAATTTTCTTCTGAAACGCTTCCAGCGACACGCCGCTGTACTGCCGGGCGTAGCCGCCGGTGGGCAGCGTGTGGTTGGTGCCGGAGGCGTAGTCGCCCACCGCCTCGGGCGTGAGGTGGCCCAGGAACACCGAGCCCGCGTTGGTGACGCCCGCGGCCAGGGCCTCGGGCACATCCACGGCCAGAATCAGGTGCTCGGGAGCATACTGGTTGGAGAAGGCCAGCATGGCGGCCGCATCGGGCAGCAGCACGGCGCGGCTTTCGGCCAGGGCCAGCGCGGCCACTTCGCGGCGCGGCAACACGGCCAGCTGAGCCGTAATTTCGGCTTCCACCTTGGACAAGATATCCTCGTCGTCGGTGAGCAGCACCACTTGCGAGTCGGGGCCGTGCTCAGCTTGTGAGAGCAAGTCCGCGGCTACGAAGGCGGGGTTAGCGCTGGCGTCGGCAATCACGAGGACCTCCGATGGCCCCGCCGGCATGTCGATAGCCACGCCGTAGCGGGCGGCGGCCAGCTGCTTGGCGGCCATCACGAAGCGGTTACCGGGCCCAAAGATCTTGTCTACGGCCGGCACCGAGGCCGTGCCCAGGGCCAGCGCTGCCACCGCCTGGGCCCCGCCGGCCTTTACCACCTTCGTGATGCCCAGGCGCTGGGCCACCACCAAAATCACCGGACTCACCGTGCCGTCGGGCCGGGGCGGGGTGCACACCACCACTTCGGGACAGCCCGCCAGCCGGGCCGGTACGCCCAGCATCAGCAGCGTGCTGAACAGCGGGGCCGAACCGCCGGGCACATACAGTCCCACCCGCTGCACTGGCACGGCCCGCCGCCAACAGTGCACGCCGGGCTGGGTTTCGACGTACAGCTCCGGGACTTGCTGTGCGGCGTGGAAGGCTTCGATGTTGGCCTGCGCCTGGGCAATGGCCGCGTGCAACGCGGCCGGCACCTGGGCGGAAGCAGCGGCAAACTCGACCGCGCTCACCAGCAAATCGGTCAACGCTGCTTTGTCCAATTCTTCGGCCAGCCGGCGCAAGGCGTCGTCGCCGTTAACGGCCACTTCAACAAAAATGTCCTGCACCCGGGCGGCCACGGTGGTACTTTCGGCCGCGGCGGGGCGGGCCAGCAGCGCGGGCCAGGTGGCGGGTGCGGGGTTGCGGTAGGTTTGCATGAGCAGTTAACGATTTTTATTCACCAGTTAACCATGAGCAGTTTTCGACTTTCAATAACTGCTTGCTATTAACTGATACTTGCATTTAGGCAATCATTTTTTCAATCGGCAGCACCAGGATACCCTCGGCCCCTACTGCCTTGAGTTGGCCGGTGATGTGCCAAAAATCGTCTTACTGCACCACCGACTGCACCGACACCCAGCCGGCCTCGGCCAGCGGCGTCACCGTGGGCGACTTGATGCCCGGCAGCAGCCGGCGCACCTCGTCGAGGGCCCCCACCGGGGCGTTCAGAACGATATACTTGTTGCGCTTGGCCCGGCGCACGGCCTGCATCCGGAACTGCAACTGGTCGAGTAGCTCCGCTTGTCCGGCCGATAAATTGGGCTGGGCAATGAGCACGGCTTCGGAGCGGAACACGGTTTCAACTTCGCGCAGGCCGTTGCCGAGCAGGGTCGAGCCGCTGCTCACGATGTCGCAGATGGCTTCGGCCAGCCCAATACTGGGCGCGATTTCCACCGAGCCACTGATAGTGTGCAGTTGGGCCTGCACACCGTGGGCGGCCAGGTAGCGGCCCAGCAGCTGCGGGTACGAGGTGGCAATGCTCTTGCCTTGCAAGTCGGCCACCGAATCGTAGGCGTCGCCCCGCGGCACGGCCAGGCTCAGGCGGCACTTGCTGAAACCCAGGGCCTCCACCTGCAAATGGGCCCCGCCGGCTTCTTCGAGCACGTTCTGGCCCACGATGCCCAGGTCGGCCACGCCGTCCTGCACGTAGCCGGGGATGTCGTCGTCGCGCAGAAACAGGATTTCGAGCGGGAAGTTGGTGGCCTCGGTCTTGAGCTTGTACGAGCTGTTGAGGAAGCTGATGCCGCACTCGCGGATGAGCTGGAGGGAGTCCTCGCTCAGGCGGCCGGACTTTTGAATGGCTAAGCGAAGCATAGGAAGCGAGGTAAGCAACGGCCGGCCAGCGGCCGCCCGGCGGGGGGCCTGCCGGCCCGGCGGCGGTGCGCCACGACCGTTTTCGGCCTTCGGCGCACCCCACGCATCCCACGAAATAAAAACAGAACGAGAAACCCGAAGCAACAGCACAACGCGGGCGCGGCGGTGGGGGCACGAGCTACCGGTGCTGCATCAGCACCCGGCATGCTGCCCGGCCCCCCACCGATGGGGATGATGCCCGTGGCCCACCACGGCTACTTTCCCGGCCAGAATGGCCATTGCAGCAAAGCAAAATGGGGAAACGGGGGTGAACATTGTGGCCACAAAGGTAAGTTAGTTTGCCAAACGGGCAAGGGCGGGCAAAGGTTTTGGATGGAAGAGCCAACGGCGCGGGCGTCGCGCAAGCAGTCAAGATGAGGTGGTCGGGTAAAACAGGAGAGAATTAGGTGCTAATTTCCCCATCTCATGGAAAAAGCTCCTCCTACAAAACGGCCGCGCTATGATGCGGCCTTCCGCGCCGAAGCCCTGCGGCTGGCCAGCGAAAGCCGCTCCACACTGGCGGCCGCCCGCGCCCTGAACATCGACCCCAAGCGGCTCTATGCCTGGCAGAAGGCGGCCCAGTTGCCCTTGCCCGCCGACCCGACGGAGGCCGCCGAGGTGCGGGCGCTGCGGGTGGCCCAT
>JANPOR010000102.1:0-4502 GCA_031428075.1 Hymenobacter sp.
GTTGCGGCGAATTTGCTCACTGGCGCACTTGGCGCAATAATGCTGCGTGTAAACCATCATCCAAGCTACGCATCTCACCTTGAATTAACCCACTACCGAGCGATTTACAAGTCAGTGTACACTTTTTGTTTTACCTTTCAGGCATGAAGGCCTATTCGTCTGATTTACGCAAACGGGTGGTGGCAGCTTGCCGAACGGGTTTGACGCAACCGGCAGTGGCGGCGCAGTTTAGCGTTTCGCTCTCGTTCGTGGCCAAGCTGTTGCACCGCCAGCGCACCAGTGGCAGCGTGTTGGCCCGGCCCTGGTTCAACTCACGGCCTGCTTGCGCCAAACGCCCGATGCCACCCTCGACGAGTTACGCGGCGAACTGGCCGCCACCGGCGGGCCGGCCGTGAGTCGGTCGGCGCTGGGGCGGGCCGTGCAGGGGCTGGGCTGGTGGCGAAAAAAAAGAGCGTCCACGCCGCCGAACGCGGCACCGAGCGGGTAAGGAATTCGCGGGCGGCCTTTGTGGAAGCCCTGCAACAAGCGGATTTTACTTACTTCAAGTTCGTGGACGAAATGCGTACGGCGCATTTGGGCCCAGCACTAACCTGATCTATTGCCGGCGCTATACCCGCGCCAAAGGCGACCCACGCGCCGGCCAGGGGGGGCCTTGCACGGCGGGTCCAACGTGACGCTGATGGCGGCCTTGACGCCGCACGGCCTGCAAGCGGCCATGGCCGTGAGCGGAGCCGTGAGCGGGGAGGTATTCGCCGCTTACCTCGACCAGGTCCTGGGCCCCACCCTGGTGCCAGGCGATGTCGTGGTCCTCGACAACCTGCCGGCCCACAAAGTGGCCGGGCTGGCCGAAATTGCCGCCGCACGGGGTGCCCGTTTGCTGTATTTGCCCCCGTACTCGCCCGATTTTAATCCGATTAAACTCGCCTTCAGCAAGCTCAGGACTTAGCTGCGCACGGCTCGGTCCCGCACCCGCGAGGCGTTGGAAGCCGCTATCCAAGCCGCCACAGAATGGGTGAGCCAACAGGATGCTAAGAACTGGTTGACCATTGCGGGTATCATGTACAGCGACTTAGGAAGTGCTCTAAAGCTGAACCACAGGCGTTACTTGCTGTCCATGCGGAAAATTTCCTTGCTACCTCCCTTCACCTTTCTGCTCTATTCACTCCACGCGCAGATCCAAAGCGTGGCATAGAGCTTTGTCGTATTCACCTTCGAAGATGCCCATAAAATCTCCCAGTATGGTCTCAAACGTTCATATTGGGTCGTGCCTATGGATTCTATTCGAGCCGATGCCTTATCGGCGTCCGTCCTGCTATTGCGCAACTTTACTCGAAGCGACCTCGACAGCTGCTCCCGCGGTCGCCCCCATTACGCCTTTTGAGGTAGCTCTCGGCGTTTAGTTTCACTTCGAGCCTTAGTACGGGGCAGGGGTTGACACGTTGGAACGCCTCATTCGACGCCACCGAAAGCCGGTGCAACGGCTCACCAAGCGCTGGGAGACGGGATAGCAGGAAATCGTCGCGGTGTTTGCAACGCCCCTTACGGCCAGATTCTGCGCCGTCCCCATCAGCAACCATAACCAGTTTCGTTTTGGGTACACCAGGCGCATCTACGCACCGCAAACCGGATTTTGCGCTTTGGACACGTTTTAGGGCACAAGGCAAGCGGCGTTTATCCTAAGCGGGGTTGCATTAGTAACTAGACCAAAGAACTGCGGTAAGGATGCAGATGCGGCAAATCTACCTTCCGACCAGTTTTCCGCCCCCGAAGAAGGCGTTAGCCAACTTAAACGAGAAGCCATGGAACGGGCTTGCAGGATCAGATATGTATCTATTAATCGCTGTTATTCAAGCACTTGATGGTTCACCGCAATTCTTAGTTCGGTTACTGATGCAACCCCTAAGCGTAAAGGCAGCTAGGCTTGAAAAGATGCCGTGGTTGTTGCAGAATCTGGCGCACCTCTTGTAAGTGAGTGCTCCACGAGCCCAACTAAGCTAGGAAGGCTAACAACCAAGCCTTTTACCCGTGCTTAGCAGCTACCCTACGCTGTTGCCAAACTGGCTAGATGGTTCTGCAACAACCACGGCGCCTTCTTGGGCCGGCTTCTGCTACCCACTGGTTCAACAAAAAGGAAAGCGTACACTTGTAGTTCCAACCAAGGACCCAGCTACTTCATGGTAAAAAAACGCGTTAATTTCCGCCCTTTACTGCCCGGCCTGGCTCTTTTGGTCCTCGCGCTCGAGGCCTGCACCGCCGTCAGAAATCGGCCAGCCGTCGACTTGGAGCGCGTCGCGTGGATGCACGGGGCGGCCAACTGTTCCAGCCAGACCGACCCCGCCATTCAGGTTATTCGCTACAATGCGCAGACCTGGATTTTGCGGCAAAACAAATGCCTGAATTACGAGGCACCCTTTCTGTTTCTGCTGATGGGCGAGCAAAAGGCCTTGCTGCTGGACACGGGGGCCACGGCTGATTCTGTTGCCTTTCCGCTCTACCGCACGGTGCGGCAGCTGTTGCGGGGCTGGGAAACCGCGCACGGCCACCCCCTGGAGCTCATCGTAGCCCACACCCACAACCATGACGACCACCGGGCCGCCGATGCGCAGTTCCAGGGCCGGCCACACGTGCGCCTCGTGGGCCTGGAAGCCGGCGAGGTGCAGCAGTTCTTTGGCCTGCACGCTTGGCCCTTGCAATCCACCGTTTTTGAGCTAGGCCGCCGGCCACTGGAGATCATTCCGATTCCAGGCCACCAAGCGGCGTCCATTGCCGTGTACGACGCGGCCACGCACCTGCTCTTTACCGGCGACACTGTATACCCGGGCCGACTATACGTGCAGGACTGGCCGGCTTTTCGGGCCAGCATCCAGCGGCTGGTTACTTTTGCCGCCCACCATAAAGTGACCTATGTGGTGGGCAACCACATTGAGATGAGCCGCACGCCCGGCCTCGACTACCCCACCGGTACCACCTTTCAGCCCGACGAGCACCCGCTGCCGCTGCACGTGGCCGAGCTGCAACAGCTCAATCAAGACTTGCAAACCCTCGGCGACCAGCCCACCCGCCGGGTAGAGGGCGCTTTTATCATCGACCCTAAGTAAAGCGCAGGCGCGCGGCCCTTGCTACGCCGACTCCCCCGCCCCTTTCAGTTGGCACAGCTACCTCCTAAATTCAGGCCGTGCATAGCAGCGACTCTCCCGCGCCAGGAACCGCGCGGGGAAAGCGAAACGCGTCAGGCAGCCGGTTTACTTTCCTACACCCCCTCCATGCTTACCGAAGGTCATCTCGACGGCTTGCGTTACACGTTGTTTGAGCCCGGCAACTACCCGCCCAAAGCGAGCGTGCTGCTACTGCACGGGATGGCGGAACACCACCAGCGCTATGCGGATTTTGCCCAGTATCTGACGCAGCAGGGGTTTGCGGTGCTGGCCTATGACCAGCTTGGGCATGGCCGCACTGCCCAAACCCCCGCGGAGCTGGGCTTTTTCCAGCTCACTAACCCCGCCGAGCGAGTCATTCAGGATGCGGAGAAAATGGCGGGGCAGGTGGCACGCCGGTTTCCTGGGGTGCCTCATTTCGTCCTCGGTCACTCCATGGGCTCTTTTGTGGTGCGCTGCCTGCTTCAGCAAGCGGGGGACCAGTTCGAGGGAGCGATTTTGGTGGGGACAGCCGCGGCCAGGCGGGGGGCTGGCTTCGGACGGGCGCTGCTAGGCGTGTTCAATAAGATTGCCCCCAGGCACCGGCCCAAGCTGCTTACCGCTATTTTCGGGTGGTTGAATAATCGACAGTTTGACGGATCCGGGCCCACTGATGCCACCCGGTGGCTGAGCGTGGACCAGCCGAATCGAGTGGCTTTTAGGCAAGACCCCTTATGTGGCGTTCCCTTTACGAACAACGGATTTTATACCCTGCTCTCGCTCATGGTGCGCGCCACGCAGGCGCAGTGGGCCGCACGCATTCCGCGAACGCTACCAGTGTTATTGGTAAGCGGCGAAGACGACCCGGTGGGGGAGTTTGGCCAAGGCGTTTGCCGCGTAGCCCAGCAGCTGCAACAAGCCGGCTTCCAAGCCGTGAACGTCGTGCTCTACCCCGGCATGCGGCACGAAATCCTGCAAGAAGTCGTCAAGCCACGCGTGTACCACGACATAGCTAGCTGGCTGACCGCCCTCGTGGACCACGCGCCCACTGAGGTGGTCGGGTGCAAACAAACACCGAGCTAAAGCAGGTTGAAAAGATAGTGGAGTTCGGTTTCAAGCGGAGTGCAATAGCCCAACGCCGAGTGCAGCCGCTGCGTATTGTAGTAATAGTCCAGGTACCCGACTAGTTCTAAGCGGGCTTCTTCTAGGTCGGCAGAGCAGACTTCGCGGGGCAGTAGCTCGGTTTTGAGCATGCTTCAGCCACTTTCCGCCAAGACGTTGCCCCACGGATTGCCGGGCCGACTCAAACTGGCAATGGCCTGGGTGCAGTCGAGCAGGGTGGTAAAGGCTTCACTGGTGTATGGGCTG
>JANPOR010000103.1:0-2083 GCA_031428075.1 Hymenobacter sp.
GTTTTTCGGGTAACCGGCCCGGCGAAAACTTCGAGCTGAGCAATGGTATGATTGACTTGGGCCTGAAGCTCAAACTTAACAATGTTAAAATACTGAAGGAAGATGCGTTCATTCAGCCATTTCTAATGGGCGGTGGCGGAATGTTCCTAGCCAGTACGTCGGGCCGGGCCAATGGTGCCAACTTTGGGGTGAACCAAATTGGGCGGCCCGAAGTGTTCGGCATGGCCGGCCTGCGGTTTCGCCTAAGCGAGGCCGTATTTCTGGACCTGACAACCAGCCAGCATTACCCCTTCACCGACCGCAGTGATAACTTGTATGGCCCGGTAAATCCCGCAGACAAGCTCTACGACCGTTTTCTGGTGCACTCGCTGGGCTTGACTGTGGCTCTGGGTAAGATGAAGGACGAGGATAAAGACGGCGTATCGGACAAGAAGGATAAGTGCCCTGGCACTCCGGCCGGTGTTGCCGTGGACCCCACCGGCTGCCCGCTGGATAGGGACGGCGATGGCGTGCCCGACTACTTGGATAAGTGCCCCGATGTGAAAGGCGTGGCTGCCCTGCAAGGCTGCCCCGACGCTGACGGTGACGGTGTGGCCGATGCCGATGACAAGTGCCCGAACACTCCTGCTGGTGTTAAAGTAGATGCCCGCGGTTGCCCACTGGACTCCGACGGCGACGGCGTGCCGGATTACCTGGACAAGTGCCCTACCACCCCCGCTGGTGTGAAAGTAGACGCCACTGGCTGCCCGCTCGACCGCGATGGTGATGGCGTACCCGATTACTTGGACCGCTGCCCCGACCGTGCCGGCCCTGCCAGCAATAAAGGCTGCCCCGAGATCAAGGCTGAAACCAAAAAGCGCCTGCAAGAGGCTACGAAGTTCATCAACTTTCAATTCAACAAGGCCGTGCTGCTCCCTAGCTCGTACCCAACCTTGAAGGACTTGGCCGCCATCATGGGCGAGTACCCTGACTACAAGATGAGCATTGCCGGTCACACCGATAGCAAAGGCGCCGACGATTACAACCTGCGTCTTTCTTATGACCGTGCCGCTGCGGCCCGCACTTACATGCTGAGCCAGACGGTACCCGCAGACCGCATCGAATCGCGCGGCTACGGCAAAACCAAGCCGATTGCTGATAACGCCACGGCCAAAGGCCAGGCCATGAACCGCCGAGTCGAATTTGACCTCTACCTCACCGGCGAGCCCAATTCGGCCGAAGCGAAGTACGGCCCGGCGCCCACCATCTCGGAACTGGAGAAGACCCCCGCAGGTCGGCCCACCGCCGGCAAGGCGCCCGTAAGAAAGGCGCCCGCCAAAAAGGGTAAGGCTAAAAAGGCTCCGGTCAAAATGGCTCCGGCCAAAAAGGCTGCTATGAAGCGCAAGTAAGCCGCCCACGCGGCAAGCGCTAAGTAAAAAACGGCCCGCTCGGTGAGAGCGGGCCGTTTTTTTGTGACGTTAGGTTGGTGGCTCCGGCTACTTCACCGCGTACGTTACGGCCAGGTAGTAGAGGCCGCCCACGCTCGGGCCGCCGAGGTAGGTCACGTAGTATTGGTTCAGCACGTTGCTGGCCCCTAGCTTAAAGCGCAGGTTGGGCGCAGGCACGGTGTAGCTGAGCTGGGCATCGAGGGTGTGGTATGCGGGCACGTTGCCGTTCACTAGGAAGGTTTGGGAGTAGTAGCCCTGTTGCCAGCGGTAGTTAAGGCCAAAGCCCACGTTTTTGAAGGCGTTTTCGTTGCCTAGGCTCAGGTTGCAGGCCCAGCGCGGGGTGTTGAAGCCGTCTTCGAGACCGTCGCCGTTGTCGGTGCGGGCCAGTCGGGTGTAGGTGGCGTTACCTCCTGCCAAGTAGCCGCCGGCCAGCTCGTAGCGCAGCCCGGCCGAGCCGCCGTAGTTCTGCACCTGGCTTTGCGAGTTGGTCCAGAGGCGGTAGCGGGCCTGGGTGGGGTTGGGGCTGGTGAGGGTGGTGTTGTTAAGGGCCGTAGCCACGGCGTTGAGGGGGGCATCGGGCGGCAGGGGGGCACCGCCGCCGTTTTGCACTGGCACGTAGGCCTCTACCTGGGCAATAAAGTCGCGGTAAGAATTAT
>JANPOR010000104.1:0-6784 GCA_031428075.1 Hymenobacter sp.
GCCCGCAACGTACGTAAGGTGGCTGCCCCTGTGCTGAGCGAAACTGACGACTACGAAGCCGAGCCCGCCCTGCGCTCAGTGCCCGCCGAGCTGTAGGCCAACTGACTGACGGTAAAAGCCGAAGCGAAGTGCCAAACCCGATCCGTCCTATGTGGGTGGCTGGGTTTGATGCTACGCTTCGGCTCTTTTGTTGTCACGTCATTACAGATGGTCTGATTGGGGCCCTTGGAGCAGCTGCGCGAAATCGCGCTTGTCGGCTGGGTAGCGGTTGAATGTGCCTAAGCCGCGGGCCACGGCCACGTCGGGCCGGCCGGCGACCACGCGGTACACCACGCAGCTGCTCACCACCAGCCGCTGCCCGGTGTGCTCCACGCGGCCCTCGGCCCGTAATTCGTCGTGCAAGTGCACCGGGTGCAAGTAGTTCATTTTGAACTCAACTGTCGACACCAGCTCTTGAGTGGTGAAGGCCAACGTGAGGGCCGCCGCGCCTAGGGCCGCATCCATGAGGCCGGCCAACACGCCGCCATGGCAGGTATTCGGCGACGAGAGGTGCGCTGGCAGTACGCGCATCCGGTAGTCGGCCTGGCCGGGGCCGAGCACCATCAGGGCCATACCGTTAGCGCGGCCGTAATGATTAATCTGGTCGTACACGGCCACCATGGCGGCCAAGTCGGAAAAAGATGGCATGAAGAAAGCGAAAATGGCAAAGTTGGGGCCCTGCACTGCGGCAACACCCGGGGCGCGGGCGCGTACTACAAGGTCTTTCGGCGGACTGGGGCGGCCGCGCGGGCGGTGGGGCGCAAAGATGCAACCCGGCCGCGGCTATCTTCGCGCTTGGTGACTTCATCAATAATTCAAACTATTTTTCGGCATGGCATCCTTCGACATTGTAAGCAAAGTAGACCCGCAGACCCTCGAAAATGCGGTGAACACGGCCCAAAAAGAATTGCAAACCCGCTACGACCTGCGCGATACCAAGGGCGGCATTGAACTGAACAAAAAGGATAACACCATCCTGCTGTCGTCGGAAAATTCGATGCGTGTGAGGTCCCTCGAAGACATCCTACTGGGCCGCGTAGTAAAACAGGGCATCGACGGCACGAGCCTCGATTTCACGGCTGACGAGCAGCCCAGCGGGCAGCTCATCAAGAAACTGGTAAAGGTGCGCGCCGGCGTTGACAAGGATACGGGCCGCAAAATCATCAAAGCCATCAAAGACGCGAAGCTGAAAGTGGAAGCCCAGATGCAGGACGACCAGGTGCGCGTGACGGCCAAAAAAATCGACGACTTACAGGCCGCCATCGCCGTGCTGCGTCGCGCCGATCTCGGCCTGCCGCTGCAATTCGTGAACATGAAATCGTAGCCTTGATAATGGGGAAATGCGAGAGATGAAAGCGGAAGAACGAGGGAATAATCGATTGATTTACACCCTTTGCTACCGCCAAAACCTCCACATTCTTAACCCATACCTGTCACATTTAAAAAAAATATGTACGATTTTTCCGCCTTTGGGCAGTTGCAAACTTGGATTAGCCTGCTGACCCTCACGTTCATGGAAATCGTGCTGGGGATTGACAATATTATTTTTATTTCTATCGTCGTCAATTTGCTGCCGCGGGAACAGCAGCCGCGCGGGCGCACCGTGGGCCTACTGCTGGCCTTGGTGTTCCGCATCGGGCTGCTGATGAGCATCACATGGCTGGCCAGCCTACGCGGCGCACTGTTTACGCTGCGCGTGCCGCTGCTCATTGACAGCTTTGGCGTGACGGGCCGCGACCTTATTTTGCTGGCCGGGGGCATGTTTTTGATTTACAAGAGCACCACCGAAATCCACGACAAGCTGCAAGGTAACGATGATGACGAAGCTGGTGCGGGCCGGGCCGGTGCCACCTTGCTGGGCATCGTGATTCAGATTGTAATCATCGACATCGTATTCAGTTTCGATTCTATTCTCACAGCCGTAGGTTTGGTAGACAACGTGTTGGTGATGATTGCGGCCGTGGTTTTTGCGATGATCATCATGCTGGTGTTCTCGGGCCGGGTGGCCGATTTCGTGAATCATAACCCGACCATTAAAATCCTGGCCCTGGCGTTTCTCATCATGATCGGCTTTATGCTGGTGATGGAGGCCGCCCATCAAGAAGTGCCCAAAGGCTACATTTATTTCGCCATGTTCTTCTCGCTGATAGTAGAATTATTGAATATGCGCCTGCGCAAAAAAGGCAAAGCCGTGGAGTTGCACGATTCGCAATATGATTAAGCAACGCATTAATAATGAGCTCACGGGAGCGCCTGGACACTACCGTCTCTTTTAACTAGACGGCTAGGGCCCCGACGGTCGCGGCTTGGTCGAGCACGCGCTGTTGGGCCAGGGCCAACAGGCGGCGGTTCAACTCGGGCCGCTGGGTACGATAAAAAGCGTATTCCTCGGCCGTGAACAGGGCCGTGACGAGGCCAACCACGGTGTAGCGCAGCTTGACGTTGCGGCTTAGTAGCTCGGCCAACAGGCGCTGCTGGTCGGCGGGGGCTGTTGCGGCAAGCGGAATGTGGTGGTCGCGTACGAAGTCGGCTACGGCGGCTAGCAGCAGCGCGTTTTGCAGCTTCAGCACAGGGCGCAGCGTGGCGTGGAGAAAGTTGCCCACGGTACTAGTGGCGTCGGCGGGCGGCGTTTCGGTGGGTACGGCGGGGCGGAGCGCGCGCAGCTGGTCGTTGGGGCGAAGGTCGGGCATAAAAATAGGGGAAAGGCGAAGGGCTACAACATCACACCCAGCTTCACCAGTACGTCCCAGAGCACCACGCCGGCTGCCACGCTTACGTTCAATGAGTGCTTGGTGCCGAACTGTGGGATTTCCACCGCTGCGTCGCACAGGGCAAGGACTTCGTCGTCGACGCCGAACACTTCGTTACCCAGCACCAAGGCCAGCGGCTGGCCCGGCACCGGCTGGAATTGCGGTAGCGGGATGCTGCCAGTGGCTTGCTCCACGGCTACCACCTGGTAGCGGGCCGTCTTGAGGGCCCCCACGGCGGTGGCTGTATCAAGGGCGTACTCCCAGGCTACGGAGGTTTCGCTGCCCAAAGCGGTTTTCGTGATTTCGCGCTGCGGGGGCCGCCCGGTAATGCCGCAAAGCCAGATTTTCTCGAGCGCGAACGCATCGGCGGTGCGGAATACGGCCCCCACGTTGTGCAGGCTGCGCACGTTGTCGAGCACCAAAACCACGGGGCTTTTGGGTGTACTTTTGAAGTCGGCCATCGCTACGCGGTTTAGCTCGGCCATCGTGAGTTTTCGCATGGCCAAAGGTAGGAACGTGCCGCGGTGCGTTCAGCGTTAAGGCCGTAACGCCAAGCCCTGTCGAGGCCCCGGCGCAGTCTTTAGCCGTCAATTACCGTTTCTCCATCGCTCGAAGCCCCGGCTTCGCGCCCCAGGTCTTTTCGTTTTGCCTCCCAAGAAAGAATTCGTCATCAAGTCGGTGGGCCCCGACCACTTCACCGCCGCGCCGGTGATTGACACGCCCCTGATGAAGCAGTACTACCAGCTCAAAACCCAGTACCCGGGCGCGGTACTGCTGTTCCGGGTGGGCGATTTTTACGAGACGTTTGGGGAAGACGCCGTGACGGCCAGCCGTATCCTCGACATTACGTTGACCAAGCGCGGGGCCGGCACGCCCAGCGAGGTTCCGCTGGCCGGCTTCCCGCACCACTCGCTCGATACGTACCTGCCCAAGCTGGTGCGCGCCGGCCAGCGCGTGGCCATCTGCGACCAGCTCGAAGACCCCAAGCTGGCCAAGGGCCTCGTCAAGCGCGGCATCACCGAGTTGGTAACGCCCGGCGTAAGCCTGCACGACAACGTGCTGGAGCGCCGCGCTAACAACTATTTGGCCGCCATTCATTTTGGCAAAACAGAGGCTGGTATTTCGTTTCTTGATATTAGCACCGGCGAATTCCTGGTGGCCCAGGGCGATATCGGCTACTTAGGCAAACTGATGCAGAATTTTGGGCCGGCGGAAGTGCTGTTTTGCAAGAAGAGCCGGGGTGATTTTGAGCGGCACTTCGGGCCGGATTTCTGCACGTACGCGCTGGACGAGTGGGTGTTTGGGCCCGACTACGCCCATGATACCCTCACTCGCCACTTCCGCACCACCTCGCTCAAGGGCTTTGGCGTTGATAACCTTAAAGAAGGCGTCATCGCCGCTGGCTGCATCCTGCACTACCTGGCCGAAACCAAGCACGCCAACTTGGGCCACATCGCCAGCCTGGGCCGCTTGGAGGAAGACAAATACGTGTGGCTCGACCGCTTCACAGTGCGCAACCTGGAGCTGATTCAGGCCCAGCACCCCGGCGGCGTGCCGCTGATTGACATCCTCGACCAAACCCTGACGCCGATGGGGGCCCGCTTGCTGCGCAAATGGGTGGTGCTGCCGCTGAAGGAAGTAGGCCAGATTCAGCGGCGCCTCGATACCGTGGGGGCCCTGGTGGCCGACGAGGATCTGCTGGCCGACCTTACCCAGCACCTGCGCCAAATCAACGATCTAGAGCGACTTATCAGTAAGGTGGCGGTGCGGCGCGTCAACCCCCGCGAGTTGCTCCAATTGGCCAGGGCCCTGGAAGCGGTGGCCCCCATGCGCGACCGGCTGGCCGCTTCTGGTGTACGGGCCCTCGAAAAGCTGGCCGACCAGCTCAACCCTTGCCTGGCCCTGCGCCAGGAAATTCAGACCAAAATCAAGCCCGACGCGCCGCTGCTCACTAACCAAGGCGGCGTGCTGAACAATGGGGTGGACGCCGAGCTGGATGAGTTGCGCGGATTGGCTTTTTCGGGTAAAGATTACTTGTTGCAGTTGCAAGCAAGGGAGCAGCGCAACACGGGTATCTCGTCGTTGAAAGTGGCTTACAACAAGGTGTTTGGCTATTACCTCGAAGTTACCAACGTCCACAAAGACAAGGTGCCCACTGCCTGGATTCGCAAGCAGACGCTGGTGAACGCCGAACGCTACGTGACCGAGGAGTTGAAAACCTACGAAGAAAAAATCCTCCATGCCGAGGAGCAGTTGTTCGTGATTGAGCAGTGCATCTACACCGATTTGGTGCTGAGCGCGCTGGATTTTGTGCCCCAGATTCAGCAAAATGCTCGTGCCATTGGCGTGATGGACTGCTTGGCCAGCTTCGCCCTCACCGCCCGCCAGCACCGCTACGTGCGGCCCGTGGTGAACGACGGCACGGTACTCGACATTAGGCAGGGCCGCCACCCGGTGATTGAACGCCAGTTGCCGCCCGGCGAGAGCTACATCCCCAACGACATCTGCCTCGACCAAACCGACCAGCAGATCGTGGTGATTACGGGCCCCAACATGGCCGGCAAATCGGCTCTGCTGCGTCAAACGGCCCTCATCGTATTGCTGGCCCAAATTGGCTCCTTCGTGCCCGCTGAAAGCGCTACGGTGGGAATTATCGACAAGATCTTTACCCGCGTGGGGGCCTCCGACAACCTGAGCAAAGGCGAAAGCACCTTCATGGTGGAGATGACCGAAACCGCTTCCATCCTGAATAATCTTTCGGATAGAAGCCTCGTGCTGATGGACGAAATCGGGCGGGGCACCAGCACCTACGACGGCATCAGCATCGCCTGGGCCATCGTAGAGCATCTGCATAACAACCCCAAAGCCAAGGCTAAAACCCTGTTCGCCACCCACTATCACGAGCTGAATCAGTTGGCCGACGACTGTCCTCGCGTGCGCAACTACAACGTGGCCGTGAAGGAATCCGATGGCCGCATCTTGTTCCTGCGCAAGCTCCAGCCTGGCGGCTCTGAGCACAGCTTCGGCATCCACGTGGCGCGGCTGGCCGGCATGCCCACGGCCGTGGTGCTGCGGGCCAATGAAATTATGCACCACCTCGAAGTAGAGCGCACCAGTACCGGCGTAGACGCCGGAGCTGCTACCGAGTTCGATGCCGTGCTGGCCAGCCCAGAGGGCCCGGGGGGGCCGGCCGCGCCGCGCCCGCGGGCCACTTCGGCCGTGGCCACCGCCCCGCGTCCGCAACTCCAACTGAGCATGTTCGAACCCGGCGACCCCGCGTTGGAACGTTTGCGCGAACTGCTGCAAAACCTCGACATCAATACGCTCACACCCATTGAGGCGCTGCTAAAGCTGAACGAGTTGAAGGTGGCTCTGGGCCCAGCGCGAACTTTTTGAGCCTGAAAATGAGTTGTAAAGCCCCATCAGGGGCAGATTTTCTGTTACACGCCTTGCCTCGCGTTCAAATCCGCTTACCTTTGTGAAACCATTAGCCACTACGCCAGTCGTTGCGGCACCCTGCGAGAGTAGCTCAGTTGGTAGAGCGCGACCTTGCCAAGGTCGAGGTCGCGAGTTCGAACCTCGTCTCCCGCTCCAAGTTCAAAAAAGACGTTGCTTTGCCAGCAGCGTCTTTTTTGTTTCTTGCCAGATGCCGCGCCAAACCAAGGTGACCGAAGTTACTTTGCGCACCGCTGCTGCCGACAGCTTGTCTTTTGCACAGGTTATTGTGAAGTTGGGCCTGATTCCGGCCGGTGGCAACTACAAAACGGTGCAGGAAAAAATCAAGGCCTATAATATTGACATAAGTCATTTTACGGGATCCACATGGAGCCAAGGTAGCAGGCACCGGTCTTTTGGTAAGTATCCCAGTCTAGAAGAATTGCTTGTCATTGACTCAACCTGCCAATCTTTTAAACTTAAGAACAGGCTGATTAGATGTGAATTGCCTCAGAAAATATGCTCTTCTTGTGGACTTTCGCAGTAGCTTGGCAAGTCCA
>JANPOR010000105.1:0-2190 GCA_031428075.1 Hymenobacter sp.
GCAGTACACCGTTCGTTGCCGGTGGCCTCGAAATAGCACACCTCAGCGGCCAGCACAAAGAAGCTTCGCTCCGGTAGCTTCACTAGAAACTGGTCCTGGTAATCGACCGCCGGGGCGGTCCAGCTGTGCAGTAGGGCCTCCAACTCGGGGACGTAGGCCTGCTGCTGGCGCAGCGCCAGTTGCTGCTGCACCCGGCCCACGCAGTCAGCGAACCGGTCGGGGTCCAGCGGTTTGAGCAGATAATCGACGGCGTGGAGGGCGAAGGCCTGTACCGCATACTTGTCGTAGGCCGTCACGAACACCACGAGTGGGAGCGGCTGGCCGGCCCCCTGCAGCCGGCGCAGCACCTGCACACCGTCGAGGTCGGGCATCTGCACGTCCAGAAACACGATGTCGTAGGTGCCCATTTGCAGGGCGGCCAAGGCCTCGGTGCCGTTCGCACATTCGCCTGTTACGGTTAGCGTCGGAAAATCGGCCAGCAGCTCGCGCAGCAGGCTGCGCGCCAGGGGCTCATCGTCCACAAGCAGCGTGCGAATGGGCCTCACGCAGATAAATGCGTCACGCCGGCCGCCGCCAGCCGGAACGGGATGGACAGGCGCAGACAGTAGCCGCACGCCGGGGCCGATTCTACCGCCAGGGCGTAGTCCGGGCCGTAGAGCGTGGTCAGCCGGCTTTCCAGGTTGCGCAGGCCGATGCCCCGGGCGGCGGTGTCGGCCGCGCCCCGGCCGTTGTCCTGCACTTGCAGCAGGAGCCGGTCGCCCTGTTTTTTGGCCCGCACGGCCAGTTCGCCGGCCCCAGCGCGGGGCGTGAGGCCGTGGCGCACGGCGTTTTCCACCACCGGCTGCAGCAGTAGGGTGGGCAGCAGCGCGCCCTCGGTATCGGGGGCAATGTCGTAGCGCACGACCAGTCGGTCGGGAAAGCGGGTTAGCTCGATTTCGAGGTAGAGGCGGGTGAGGCGCAGCTCCTGTTCCAGCGTCACTTCCTGCTCGTCGGTGCCTTCTAGCACCAGGCGCAGAAACTGGCTGAGCTGGGCCAGCATGTGTCGGGCGGCCTTCACGTCCTGGGTCATCAGGGCCGAGACGGCGTTCATCGAGTTGAAGAGAAAATGCGGCTGTAACTGCATTTTCAGGGCCTGCAGCTGGGCCTGTACCAGCTGGGTTTCGAGCTGGGCGGCCCGCACCCGGCCTTCGCGGTACCGCTCGCGGTACTGCACGGCATAGGCGATGCAGAGCAGCATCCAGTAGATGGGCACCCAGTTGTTGGCGTTGGCCACGACGGTGGCCAGCGAAAACGCGCCCGGCGTGGCCCCGCTGCCGTGCATCACGGCGGCGTAGCCCAGGCGGTATACCAGGGTAAGGACGTAGCTGGCCGCTGCGTGGGCCAGCAGGTGCCGCAGCCGGTGGCGGCGTTCGGTGAGGTTGAAGCGGGCCGCCAGGGCGAACACCACCGGCGTGAGTAGGCCCCAAATCAGCCCATGCAGCAGCCGCCCGCCCAGGGCCTCGCGCCAGTCAGTGGGCGTACCGGCCGAGAGGTTCTGCACGAAAATCAGCACCACCATGAACCCGCTGAACAGCAACCACGCCAGGGCAATGGTGGAGCCGCTCACCAGGGGCGGAGATTTTTGCCGTTCCAAGGGCCGTGCGGTCGTGCTCATGCGCCTTAAAGGTAGCGAAACCCGCCGCCGCCGCACTGGCCCGGCCTCCAGGATGGCCTTTTTAGCGGGCCAACGGGCCTTCGGGCCGGCGTTGGAAGAAGGCGAGCTTAACCACCCCGCCGGGGCTAAGCGCACGGGTAGTTTTGCGGCAGAGGGTGGCCGGCGCGGGTCTACTCCAAAGCCAGACAATTCCCATCCGAATGTGTTTAGCCAGCATTGGATTCCAGAGATTCCGGGAGTCCATTTTCCATCGTATTGCTTCGCCCCTGATTATGACTGTCCCTTTATTTTCGAATCCGGCCGATGCAGCCCCGGTTATCATCGTCGGGGCCGGGCTGTCCGGGCTCACGGCGGCCGGGGCGCTGCACGCCGCCGGCCTGCCCGTGCGGGTGCTGGAGGCCCGCGACCGGGTCGGGGGGCGCACCCTGGCCGTGCCCGCCCGGCTGGGCAGCCCCGAGGTGGAGGGGTTGGACCTGGGCGCTACCTGGGGCTGGCACCACCACCTGCACCTAATGCGCCTGCTCGGGGAACTGGCG
>JANPOR010000106.1:0-9685 GCA_031428075.1 Hymenobacter sp.
CCAAAAACTCTCTAGGTTATGCCAAGAAGTGTCAACCACGTGGCCTCGCGCCACCGCCGCAAAAAAATCATGCGTTTGGCGAAAGGCTACTACGGCCGCCGCAAAAACGTGTGGACGGTAGCCAAGAACGCCGTCGAAAAAGGCTTGCTCTATGCGTACCGCGACCGCAAGGTGAAGAAGCGGGAGTTCCGTGCTCTCTGGATCCAACGCATTAACGCTGGCGCGCGCGAGCATGGCCTGTCGTACTCACAGCTGATGGGTGGCTTAAAAAAGGCCGGTATCGAGTTGAACCGCAAGGTACTAGCTGACCTCGCCCTGAATCACCCGGCCGCTTTCCAAGGCATCGTGGAAAAAGTAAAATAATCCGCGACCGGCCCACAACCAGCAAGGAAACGCCGGTGCCGCAAGGTTCGGCGTTTCCTTGTTTTATAGTCCCTAGGCGTAAGCCAGCCTAAAACAAAAAAACCGCCCTGGCACACAGCCAACGCGGTTCTGAAGAGTAGCGGGGACGAGAGTTGAACTCGTGACCTCAGGGTTATGAATCCTGTGCTCTAACCAACTGAGCTACCCCGCCGGGTTTTGTGGGTGCAAAGGTAACGCAAAAATGGCTCCTGCACAAGGTACAGGCCTAAAACATGGTTTTTTCTGCGCCGCTGGTTGCTGACCGCGGGGCCGTTCGTTCTTAATCAATCAGTACCATGGCTTTGCCCGATATCCAGACCAAAACACGGTTTTTAGCAGATTATTCTATCAACGCGTCGCCCAAAATTCTCTTTCCTTACCTGGCCACCGCCGGGGGCCTGGCCCAGTGGTTTTGCGACGACGTGCGCTACGTGGAGAATTCGCGCTTGAATTTCATTTGGGACCGCGAGAACCACTACGCCGAAATGGGGGCCCAGCGCCTGAACCGGGCCGTGCGCTTCGTGTTCCTCAGCCCCGAGCGGACCCCCGTCGAAGACCCCAGCTACCTGGAGTTTACCTTGCATTCATCGGAGGTTACCGACGAGGTATTCCTGCACGTAGTGGATTACTCGGCGGGCCAAGATGTCGACCAACGCGAGCTGTGGGACAGCCTCGTGGCTAGGCTGCGCGAACAGGTAGGCGGCTGAGGGACCCCAGCGCACCATTTGGTGGCCCGTTTCGTTGGGAAATGGCCGCGCGTTTGTTTGGCCCAGCCATGATTAAAAAACTCGACAAGCTAGTTCTGAAGGCCTTCGCCGGGCCGTTCTTGCTCACCTTCGCGGTGGTGCAGTTCATCCTGCTTACCCAGACGCTGCTCAAGTACCTCGACGATATTATTGGCAAAGATCTTGGCCTGCCGGTTATCGGCAAGCTGCTGTTTTTCCTGAGCGTGCTGATTGTGCCGACCTCGCTACCGCTGGCCGTGTTGTTATCCTCGTTGATGACTTACGGCAGCATGGGCGAGCACCACGAATTGACGGCCATCAAGGCGTCGGGCATTGCGCTCACGCGCATTTTGCGGCCCGTGCTGGTGGTAAGTGCGGGGCTGATGCTGGGTTCGTTCTGGTTCAACAAAGCGGTAGTGCCACGTGCCAATCTCAAGGCATATAGCTTGCTTTGGGATGTGCGCCAGCAGAAACTGGCCCTCGACATCCGCGAAGGTGTGTTTTACGGAGGCATTCCGGGCTACACTATTAAGGTAGACCACAAAACCGGGCCCCAGAAGGACCGTCTGCACGGGGTGATGATTTACGACCACACCCAGACAAACGGCAGCTCTACCGTGATGTTGGCCGACTCGGGTCGCATGTTCACGCGGTTCAACGGCGCGTACTTGGGGTTGGAGCTGTTCCACGGTCATAACTACGTAGAGCAACCCGACGCCCGGAACCGGGCCGGGGCCAGCTTCTTCCGCCAGGGGTTCGACCACAACGTAGTCACGTTTTCGTTGGCTTCGTTCGATCTCAACCGCACGAAGGAAGAGCTATTTCAGACCAATCGGATGATGCTCACGATTCCGCAACTGCGCACGGGCACCGATTCCATTCAGCGCCGCCTGAGCCAGGAGCGTCGGCAATTGCCGCGCCAGCTCGATACATATTACACGTACCTGCGCTTCGATACGCTGGGGGCGGCGGCCAACCGGCGCGTGGCCCGCTGGCAAGTGCCGTCGCGGCGCTTGCCCAAGCTTACGGCCGCCATCGCCGAGCAGGCCGCCAACCGGGCCCGCAACCTGCGCTCGTCTTTCAAAGCCACCGCTGACCGGCTCGACGGGCTAGCCCGCGACTCGGCCCAGTACCGCGTCGAGATATATAACAAGTACGCGCAGTCGGTGGCCGTGCTGCTCATGTTTCTAATCGGGGCCCCGCTGGGCTCCATTATTAAGAAGGGCGGGCTGGGGGTACCCATCCTGATTTCCATCCTGTTTTTTATTATTTACTACGTGCTCACTATTATGGGCACCAAGTACGCCAAGGAGTTTGTGCTGCCGGTGGGTATCGGCGTGTGGCTCGCAAACTTGGTGCTGTTGCCAATTGGGCTGTTTTTGTTGTTCCAGGCCTACAACGACTCTGGTTTGCTGGAAGTAGATTTCTGGCGCCGCCTGCCGCGCCGCCTGGGCTTGCCCGGCTTGCGCCGCCTGACAGAGCCGGCAGAGGAATAGTATTCTCATCGGTTTGTTAACTTTTCTTGCCGGTTAGTTGACTACATTCCGTACCTTTGCGGTGCCCAACGTTGTGGGGTAGTCTTTTTTTCTCATTTTTTTAAATCCAAGACGGAGCCCGGCTCTATCAACCGATGAAACTCACCACCGAAGCAAAGCAGGACATTTTCGAAAAGAATAGTCTGCAACACGTAAAAACCGACACCGGCTCGGCTGAGGCCCAAGTTGGCCTTTTCACCCACCGCATCAACCACCTGACGGAGCACCTGAAGGTGAATAAGAAAGACCACAGCACCCGCCTCGGGCTGCTGAAGCTGGTGGGTAAGCGCCGCCGCATGTTGGACTACCTCCAGCACCGCGAAATCAATCGCTACCGCGCCATCATCAAAGAGCTGGGCATCCGCAAGTAGGTCCGGAACCTAAGAGTAGGGAGCCTTCCAACGAAGGTTCCCTACTCTTTTTTGTTTGGGCTCCTTTTGCGCCGAGGCCGGCCCATGGCATTGTTTGCCCTCGGCGCGCTGTTGCTGAATTTTACTGAGTAACGAGGGCCCTTGGCGGCGCTTGTTTTTGGCTGCTCGCCCGCTGTCGCTTTTCCAAGCAAATCCCGCTGATGTCCCAACCCCACGCCATTACCAAATCCGTAGCGCTGCCCGACGGCCGCCTCATCACCATTGAAACCGGCAAACTGGCCAAGTTCGCCGACGGCGCCGTGGTGGTGCGCCTTGGCGACACCATGCTGCTGGCCACCGTCGTGTCGGCCCCGAGTCAGCGCGACGGCGTTGACTTCCTGCCCTTGTCGGTGGATTACCAAGAGAAATTCGGCTCGGCCGGCAAGATTCCCGGCTCGTTTCAGCGCCGCGAAGGCCGCTTGTCGGACCACGAAATTTTAATTTGCCGCCTCGTCGACCGCATCCTGCGGCCGATGTTCCCGAAAGACTACCACTACGAGGTGCAGGTGATGATTACCCTCATCTCCGCCGATAAAGAAGTGCAGCCCGATGCTCTGGCGGCCCTGGCCGCTTCGGCGGCGCTGTCGATTTCGGACATTCCGTTTGCCGGACCGATCTCGGAAGTGCGCGTGGCCCGCATCGACGGCCAGTTCCAGATTAACCCCAAAACCTCTGACTTGGCCCGCGCCGACATGGACCTGATGGTGGGCGCTACCGCCGACTCCGTGGCTATGGTGGAAGGCGCCATGAAGGAAGTGAGCGAAGAAGAAATGGTTGCGGCCATCGCGTTTGGCCACGAAGCCATCAAGGCCCAGTGCCGGGTGCAAAAAGAACTGGCCGAGGCCGTTGGCCGTACCGCCGACTCGCCCACCCGCGAATATCCTAAATATGACGAAAACGAAGACCTGAAAAAGCGCATCCACGAGGGCGTGTACCAAGGGGCTTACAACGTAGCCCGCAAGGGCAACACCAGCAAAGGAGGCCGTAAGGAAGGCTTCTCGCTAGTGAAAAGGGCTTTCCTGGAGCAGCTGGTGGCCGAGCAGCCCGAGTTGGACATGAAGCACTTTAGCCGCTATTATTCGGCTGCTGAGAAGAAAGCCATACGCGACATGATGGTAAAGGAGCGCGTGCGCCTTGATGGTCGCCAGCTCACCGAAATCCGTCCCATCTGGTCGGAAATCAACTACCTGCCAGGGGCCCACGGCTCGGCCATCTTCACCCGCGGTGAAACCCAGAGCCTGACCACGGCCACGCTGGGCACGAAGCTCGACGAGCAGATCATCGACCAACCGCTGGCTAAGGGTTACTCGAAGTTCATGCTGCATTACAACTTCCCCGGTTTTTCGACTGGCGAAGTGAAGCCCAACCGGGGCGCCGGCCGCCGCGAAATCGGCCACGGCAACCTAGCCCTGCGCTCGCTGCGCCAAGTGCTGCCGCCCGACGACGAAAATCCTTACACCATCCGTATTGTGTCGGACATCCTGGAGTCGAACGGCTCCAGCTCGATGGCTACCGTGTGCGCCGGCTCGCTGGCGCTGATGGACGCTGGGGTGAAGATCTCGGCCCCTGTGGCCGGCATCGCCATGGGTCTCGTGCAAGATAAGGAAACCGGCGAGTACGCCGTGCTGAGCGATATTCTGGGTGACGAGGACCACCTCGGCGACATGGATTTCAAGGTGACCGGCACGGAGAAAGGCATTTGTGCTTGCCAGATGGACATCAAAATCCAGGGCCTGAGCAACGAGATTCTGACGGCGGCCCTGCACCAAGCCCGCGAAGGCCGCCTGCACATCCTGCGCGAGATGGCCAAGACCATCAGCGCCCCCGCGCCGGAGCTGAAGCCTCACACGCCGCGCTCGCACAAGCTGTTGATCGACAAGGAATTCATTGGGGCCATTATCGGGCCAGGCGGCAAGGTCATACAGCAAATCCAAAAGGATACCAACGCCACTGTTATCATCGAGGAGAAGGACGAAAAAGGTCACGTGAGCATCTACGCGGCTAACCAAGAGGATATGCAGGGGGCCATCGACCGCATCCGGGCTATCGCGGCGCAGCCGGAAATCGGCGAAACCTATAAAGGCAAGGTGCGCAGCATTCAGCCCTACGGTGCGTTTGTGGAAATCATGCCCGGCAAGGACGGTTTGTTGCACATCTCGGAGGTGACGCACGAACGCATCCAGAGTTTGGAAGGCCTGCTCGAAGTGGGACAGGATATCGACGTGAAACTGGTGGACATCGACAAAAAAACCGGTAAGTATCGCCTTTCGCGGAAAGTGCTGCTGCCGAAGCCCGAAGGCGCCGCCGCCGGCAACGGTCAAGCATAACGCTGGGGCCGAACTTTCGTCAAGAGAAGCCTGTTAGTTTCTCTTGACTCTCGGCCTATCGTTACGCGCTATTTTTTGTCAACTATTGAACCCCAATATCGTCCTTTCTACCTTCCATGAGACAGCTAAAAATCAGCAAGCAGATCACCAACCGCGAAAGCCAATCGCTGGATAAATACCTCCAGGAGATTGGCCGGGTGGATTTGCTCACCCCCGACGAGGAGGTGACCCTGGCCCAACGCATCCGCGACGGCGACCAGCAGGCGCTGGAAAAGCTTACCAAGGCCAACCTGCGTTTCGTAGTGTCGGTGGCAAAACAGTATCAGAACCAAGGTCTTAGCCTAGGTGACCTTATCAATGAGGGGAACCTGGGTTTGATTAAAGCGGCTAAGCGCTTCGACGAAACCCGCGGCTTCAAGTTCATCTCCTATGCGGTATGGTGGATCCGCCAGTCCATTCTTCAGGCCTTGGCCGAGCAGAGCCGCATCGTGCGTTTGCCCTTGAATCGGGTGGGCTCGCTGAACAAAATCAGCAAGTCGTTCTCGGAGTTGGAGCAGAAGTTTGAGCGTGAGCCTTCGCCCGAAGAAATCGCCGAAGTGTTGGAATTAACCACCTCAGAAGTGGTGGACACGCTCAAGATTTCGGGCCGCCACGTATCAGTGGACGCGCCGTTTGTGCAGGGCGAGGAAAACCGTCTGCTCGACGTACTCGAAAATGAGGACGAGGAATCGCCAGACATGGCCCTGATGAACGATTCGCTTCGGAAGGAAGTGCAGCGGGCCCTGAGCACGCTCACCAAGCGCGAAGCCGACGTGATTACGCTCTATTTTGGGTTGAACGGCGAGGCTGCCCTGACGCTCGAAGAAATCGGTGAGAAGTTCAATCTGACGCGCGAGCGGGTGCGTCAGATCAAGGAAAAAGCTATCCGCCGCCTGCGCCACACCTCGCGCTCGAAGGCGTTGAAGCCTTATTTGGGCTAAATTTGCCTAATTTTGCAGTTTAAAAAACCCCAGCTGTAAGGTTGGGGTTTTTTGCTAGCGGCGGGGCCCTGAGCCACGCAATATTTTTCTTTACGCGGGGCCTTCGGTTTCGCGCTACGGCCCTAGCGGCCACTAATGAACATGTCTGAACACCACAAGTGCTTGATTATTGGTTCCGGACCGGCCGGCTACACGGCGGCCATCTACGCGGCGCGGGCCAACATGGCGCCCGTTATGTACATGGGTCTGCAACCCGGCGGGCAGCTGACCATCACCAGCGACGTAGAGAATTTCCCCGGATACCCCGACGGTGTGATGGGCCCCGAGATGATGGAGGACATGAAAAAGCAAGCCGCCCGCTTCGGCACCGATATCCGCTACGGCATTGCCACCAAAGTGGATTTTTCGGGTCACCCGCACAAAATTACCATTGACGAGTCGTTGGAGCTGACGGCCGACGCCGTGATTATCGCTACCGGGGCCTCGGCTAAGTGGCTGGGTCTGCCCTCGGAAGCGCGACTGAATGGCTCAGGCGTGTCGGCTTGTGCCGTATGCGACGGTTTTTTCTATCGGGGCCAGGAAGTGGCCATTGTAGGGGCCGGCGACACGGCTGCGGAAGAGGCGATATACCTGGCCAATCTGGCCAGCAAGGTGACCATGATCGTGCGCAAGGGTGAATTGAAAGCATCGAAAATTATGCAGAAGCGCGTGCTCGACAACCCCAAAATTGAGGTGCTGTTTGATACCGTAACCGACGAGATTCTGGGCGCGCACACCGTAGAGGGAGTGCGCGTGAAAAATGTGCGGACCCACCAAACCCGCGAGATTTCGCTGACGGGCTTTTTTGTGGCCATTGGGCACGACCCCAATTCCAAAATTTTCCAGCCCTATTTGCACCACGACGAGCAAGGGTACCTCAAGACCCTGCCTGGAACCAGTAAAACCAATGTCGATGGTGTATTTGCTTGTGGGGACGTGCAGGATTTTACTTACCGGCAGGCCGTAACGGCGGCCGGTACCGGCTGCATGGCCGCCCTCGACGCCGAACGCTACTTGGCCACCCAGGGCCTGCACTAACCCCGCTTTGTTTCTTTGCTTTTGCTGTATTACCGTTTAATTTTTTTGCGCCTTGTGGGGTCGCTGGCGTTGCTGGCCGGGCTGGGCGCGGCTCCGGTCCTGGGGCAGGCGCGCAAGCCCGTGCATCCGAAGACCGAGCATCCTAGCCGGCGGTCGGACTTTTTCCGCCTCAAAACGCCGCGGATGCGATACGTGCGGCCCGACACCACCACGGTCATCAAAACCGAGGAAATCCACGACGACAATTCCGACGCAGCCAAGTCGCTGCGCTTCAACCCGGCCAAAAAGCTGAGCATGGTGAGCGAGGACACAACCACGCTCAACGAAGGGGGGCAGGAAATTGTGGAGATGTCGGAGGAAGTGCTCATCGACTCGTCGTGGGTGAAGGTAGCCGGGTACTATTCCATTTGGGACACGCACAATATCAACCCTTACCACGTGGACGGCCGCCGTTTCCGCGACTCGGTGAGCCTGAAGCTGACCGATGCCAGCCGGGAGCGGTTCAGTAAAATGCCGATGGTGGAGACGCCCATCACGTCGGGCTTCGGCTTCCGGGGCTACCGCTGGCACTTCGGCGTGGACCTGGACCTGGAAACCGGCGATTCGGTAAAGGCCGTGTTCGATGGCGTGGTGCGTATCAGCAAGTGGGACGGCTCGGGCTACGGCAACTATCTGCTCGTGCGCCACTACAACGGCCTCGAAACGCTGTACGGCCACTTAAGCAAGGCTCTGGTTCCGGTGGGTACTTTCGTGAAAGCCGGGGAACTCATTGCTTACGGTGGTAGCACGGGGCACAGTTCGGGTTCGCACCTGCATTTCGAGGTGCGCTACCAGGGCAACCCCATCAATCCGATTCAGGTTTACGACTTTCCTGACCACAAGCTTCGGAAAGACAATTTCACCATCACCTCGGCGCTGTTCAATTACTATAGCCAAGCCCTGCAGCGCGGGGGCGGCAGCCTCACTGGCGGCGGGCGGAGCGGCAGCGGCCGGGTCCGTCGCAGCGAGCCCCGGGCCGCCCGCGTAGTGGTGACGCACCGTGTGCGTCCGGGCGACACGCTCTCGGAAGTGGCCCAGAAGTACGGCGTGAGTCTGCGTACCCTCAAACGCCTGAACCCTGGCACGAAAACCTTGCAGCCCGGCAAAAAGCTGCGGATTAAATAGTGCCGGGTGCCGGGCGCGCAGAAAAGAAGTCAAATACTTAGCGACTCACTGAGCAATGCCGAGCACCGAGCACCGAGCACCGAGCAACACCAAGCTCAACATCCTGGCCCTGGGGGCCCACCCCGACGACGTGGAGATGTCGTGCTCCGGTACGCTACTGGCCGCCCGCGCCGCCGGCAAGACCATCGGCGTCGTCGATTTCACCCGTGGCGAACTTGGCACCCGCGGCAGCGCCGAAATCCGCGCCGCTGAGGCTGCCGCGGCCAGCAAAATCATGGGCCTGAGTGCGCGCGAAAACCTTGGCCTGCCCGACGGTTTTTTTCGCAACGATCGGGAGCACCAGTTGCCACTCATTGCAGCCTTGCGCCGCTACCGGCCCGATGTCGTGCTTTGCAACGCCGTGGAGGACCGTCACCCCGACCACGGCCGGGCGGCCCAGCTCGCCATTGACGCTTGCTTCCTGAGCGGCCTGCTCATGGTCGAAACCCAGGACGAACACGGCCTTCTTCAGGCCCCCTGGCGGCCCCGAAATGTTTACCACTACATTCAGGACCGGCAGCTGCCGCCGGCGTTCGTGGTGGATATCACGCCCCACTGGACGGGCAAATGGGCGGCTATTCATGCCTATGGCAGCCAGTTTTTTAATCTGGACGCCGACCCTACAGCCCCGGCTACCTACCTATCGAACCAGGAATTTGCCCGTTTTATGGAAGCGCGGGCCCGCGAGTTCGGGCACATCGTCGGGGTCGAGTTTGGGGAAGGCTTCACCGCGCCCCGCCCGGTAGGCGTGCGCGAAGTGGGGGACTTACTGTAAATGAGTGGGCTGCTTTTTTCCTTTTTGTAAGGAGAAGCCGCTGCGCCGCACTCAAAATGTTGGTAGCATAGCTTCCTTGTTAACCCGTTTTGCTATGCCCACTCCTGAGCGACAATCAGGCCAGCTAGAGCCGATTATCAAGAAGGTGCTTGTTAAACAAGACGAAACGGCCACCAAAGTGGAACGGGTATCCGCACCGGTGCGTCAACTCACGGTAATCGTTGCCAACGAGCTGGCTACACAAAGCAACA
>JANPOR010000107.1:0-33067 GCA_031428075.1 Hymenobacter sp.
CGTCGCCGGCGTGGCCAGCACAAACGTGAGGGCCCTGCCCACCGGCAGTTCCAGGGCCTGTCCGTCGGCGCCGAGGTCCGCGGCGGGCCGCGTCTCGCCGTTGCCCAGGTCGATGGTCACCTGCGCGGCCGGCACTACCACGTCGCCTACCTGCACTTGCTGGAAGCCAGTAATTTTCACCGTATCCAGTCGATTCTTAATGCTGAAGGCAACGCCTTGACCATCGGGCAAGTTGTGCAAGCTGCCGCGCGTGTACAGCAGCTTCAGCAGCATAGGGCTAGGGGTGAAAACCATGTGGGATTTGGGAATAGAGTAGGTAATGTGCGCCTTGTAGCGCGAAATGGGTCGGTGCGAAGATGGAGGATTATGGGTCGAAACCATTACTCTTTGAAAGTAATCGGTACAATTAAGCTAACATCGACTGGCAAACCATTCTGTGTTCCAGGTGTGAAACCATCCATTGTTTTTACCACTCTGATGACCTCAGCATCCGCGCCCGGTGTTAAGCCATTTACGATGATTGGGTCTCTTACATGACCTTTTGCATCGACAGTAAAACTGACGAATAGCCGGCCTTCGGGTGAGTCGGCTGGGTAATGTGCATTCTGTTGGATGTAGGCCATTATTTCTTTGTTGCCGCCACCTCGGAAGCTGGGCATCTGCTCGGCTACCATTCCATATACGTGCTCAGGTAGCGAAACCTGCTTCCTCGCTTTCGCCACCGTTTGCCATTTTACTCCCTGCCGGACCTGCGCCAGGGCCTCCTGCGCGCTTAGCCCCTGGGCCAGCACCAGCACCAGCGCCACCAGAAACCAGCGCAACCGCCGCGTCAGCGGCTGGGGCCCCTGCACCTGTGCTCCCGCGAAACGGCCGCACACGCGCCCATCGGGCGAAGCGGCGCGGGCGGCGGCCAAGTCGGAGGTGGGATTGGCCGACTGGCTGAAATCCTGCACCACGCGCTGGCAGCGGGCGCATTGGCGGCCCTGGGCGTAGGGTGTCATGGCCGCCCAGTTTTCCGAGCACGGCAGCAGGCGGGCGTTGAAGGTGGGCAGGAGCAACATAGCAGTGAGGCGGGCCGAAAAGGTACACGTTTTCCGATAGGTGGCGCTGCTGCCGATAGAATATTGTATACGCCGCATAAGGCCTGCTTATAGCATAGCACAGCTTGGCCGTTACTCATCAACCGGTCGCGCCGGCAAAGTAACACGACTGAAATATTTTTGTAAACAGTAAAAAATCTAGTTAAACAATTGAATTATAAATGCGTACTTGTTGTAACTTGGCCTTGCCTGGAGGCACGTTATGGGGCTCTGTAGAGTAAAACGATGAAGTTATCTGTGTAAGAACCCCGTGCGTAAACGGCCGCTCGGCCGCGTCGGTAGCGCCTGCCGTTGCGTACCGGAGCCTAGCCAGCCCCGGGCGGCCCGGTATTACCTTTGCGGGCTACCGGGTTGGGACTGTCAGTCCACTGCTCTCTCTTGACTATGCCATCATCTTTCGAATACCCCCGCTTTACGCTTGGCGCTACTCTTACTGACGAACAGCGGGCTTTTTTTACCAAACACGGCTTTTTGCACTTCCGGCCGTTTGCTCCTCCCGCGCAAGTGCAGGAAGTTCTGCAAGCCATCCAGGAGGTGCAGCGCCGCTGGCTGGCCGAAGGCGTAGAGAAAGTGAACGGCGTGCCTATCAAGTACGGCCAGGACGTGGACGGGGCCCGCATCGTACAACGTTTCGTGTTTGCCTCGCAACACCACCCCGTGCTGCACGAGTTGTTGCAGGACGACCGCTTCAAGGCCCTGTTTCCGCTGCTTGAGGCCGAAGGCGGCCGGGTGGGTGAGAACGAGAAGAACGGCCTTGTGGTGAACCACTATGTGAACATACCCGGCTCGGAGTTCAGCCAGATGGGCTGGCATACCGATTCGCTGCGCGACGTATTTTACGGCAAGCGCATCGGCCCCATGCTTAACGTGGGCCTGCACCTCGACAGCAACAAGGCCACCAACGGCGGCCTGCGCATGCTGCTGGGCACCCACCACCAGGGCTTAGGCAAGATGCTCTTCCGCAAGAAATACTTCAAAGACGTGTTCGACGATCCCAACGAGGTGGCCGTCGAAACCGAAGCTGGCGACCTCACCGTGCACGACGGCCGCATGTGGCACCGCGTGGCGCAGTCGCCGCTGGTGGGCGAAGCCAGCCGCCGCCGCGTGATGTACGTGCCCATCATCAGCGGTAAGTACCAGCCCAAAAGCGAGGACAGCCCGACGCCGTTCTATCTGCGTTTTTTACACCTGGTGAAGTAGAAAGCAGTTATCAGTGAGGAATTGTCAGTATTTTATAATTCCTTCATCGTCAGCTGATAATCTCCCACTGATAACTGATAATTGAAATGGCCTATGCTCTCGTTACCGGCGCCTCGCGCGGCATCGGCCGGGCCCTGGCGGTGGCCCTGGCCCAACGCGGCTACGATTTGCTGCTCGTGGCCCGCTCCGAGGACCAGCTCCGCGCGCTGGCCCAGGAAATCAGCGAAAAACATCAGCACCAGTCGCACTTGCTGGCCCTCGACCTGGCCGCTTCCGGCGCGGCCGAAACCGTGGCCGCCTGGGCCCTGGCCCACACCAAGGAACTGGCCGTGCTCGTCAACAACGCGGGCTACGGCTTGTGGGGCCGCTTCGAGCAGCTCGACTTGGCCGCGCAGCAAAACATGTTGCAGCTGAACATGCTCCTGCCCGTGGCCCTTACCCACGCCCTGCTGCCAGCCCTGCGCCAGCAGCCCAAGGCGTACATTTTGAACGTGGCCAGTACCGCCGCTTACCAGGCCGTGCCCTCGCTGACGCTCTACGCGGCCAGCAAGGCATTTTTGCTGAGCTTCAGTCGGGGCCTGCGCTATGAGTTGAAGGATACCCCCGTGTCGGTGACGTGCCTGAGCCCCGGGGCCACCACCACCGCCTTTGCCGACCGCGCCGGCATGGGCGCCGAGTTACAAAAGACCGCCGCCAAGGTCTCAATGACCCCCGGAGCCGTGGCCCGGATTGCCGTACAAGCCCTGCTGGCCGGCGAGGCCGAAATCATTCCGGGCCTCGTCAACAAAGTTTCGGTGGGCTTGGCCAGCGTCGTGCCTAAAAAGCTCACCGAGAAAATCGCCGCCGGCATCTACGAGAAATATCTGTAGAGCAAAGCCGCTGAAAAGACAGGGGCCTTGGCCGTTGGGGTTCAAAAACTGGGTTATTCCCGCGCCGGGTGGCAGACCCGACCGGCCAGCCAGTAGGCCAGCCAGGCGAAAAGGGGGGCTCCCAGTACGTCGTAGGTGTAGTGCACGTGCTGCACCAGTACCAGCACCCCAATCGAGGCCGCCGCTAGCCCCAGCGCCCAGCGCCACCAGCGGCCGCGCACGGCTAGGAATAGCAGCACAACGGTGGCCGTGTGTCCCGAAAAGAACAGGTCTTTGGTGATGGGCGCGGCCGTGGAGTGAAACAAGTGTTCGGTAAACGGGTCGGAAAAGGACAGGATACCCACCGGGGCCTCCAATGGTAACAGCCAAATGGTGGCCATGCGCAGCAGCTGCAAAAACAAGTAGGCCCACACGCCGCGCAACAGCAGCTGTGGCCGCCCCAGCAAGTAGCCCACCGCCGCCACGCAGCTGCCGTACATCAGGAAGAAAATGGGGCCGGCTACGTTGTAACGCGGCAGATAGGCTAGCACGGGGTCGGCCAGCTGATGGCCGGCGCGATGCTGAATGAGCTGATAAAACGATGCGCACGCCGGAACGAGGGCCCCGAACACGAGCGCCAGCGCTACCAGCAGCTGCCCCCGGTACCGGGGCCGGGCCCACGCCCCTGGCCAAGTGTGGGCGGGGGCCTCGGGGGTGGAGGCAACGGCGGCAGGCAACAGAACGCGCATAAAAACGACGGTGGTAGGAAATGCTCAATTCAAGCGACTAACAAAAATAGTGCACCAACGTGCTTGCCGCATTACATTGCCGTCACATTGGCCGCTTGGCCATCACCCGTTCGTAAACATTTGCCATGACTCTTTCGCTGTTTTGTCGGCCCGCTTTGCGCGGGGTGGCCTTCGGGTTGGGGGCCCTGCTGGGGCCCTTGGCGGCTTCGGCCCAAAACGCCGTCCTCGACGCTCGCATCGCCACGCTGGCGAAGGCCGAAGAAGCTAAGGTCATCGCCTGGCGGCGCGACATCCATGAGCATCCCGAGCTGGGCAACGAGGAAACCCGCACCGCCGCCTTGGTGGCCGCCCACCTCAAAAGCCTGGGCCTGGAGGTGCAAACTGGTGTGGCCCGCACCGGCGTAGTGGGTATCCTGCGCGGCGGCAAGCCCGGGCCTGTGGTGGCCCTGCGCGCCGATATGGACGGTCTGCCTCTCACCGAAACCAGCGGCCTGGCCTTCGCCTCCACCGTGAAAACCACTTACCTGGGCCAGCCCGTGGGCGTGATGCACGCCTGCGGCCACGACACCCATGTGGCCATGCTCATGGGCGCAGCTGAGGTGCTGAGCCAGGTAAAAAAAGACCTGTCCGGCACCGTCAAGTTTATCTTCCAGCCGGCTGAGGAAGGTTCCGTGCCGGGCACCGAGGGCGGCGCCAAGCTGATGGTGAAGGAAGGGGTGCTAGACAAGCCCAAGGTGGATGCCGTGTTCGGCGTTCATATCAACGCCCAAACCGAGGTAGGCCACCTCACTTACCGCCCCGGTGGCGAAATGGCTTCTTCCGACCGGTTCATCATCAAGGTGCACGGCAAAGGCGCGCACGGGGCTTATCCTTGGAACAGCGTGGACCCGGTGGTGACCGCCGCCCAGATCATTCTGGGCCTGCAAACCATCGTGAGCCGCCAAGTGAAGCTCATCGACGACGCAGCCGTGGTGACGGTGGGCACCATCAACGGGGGCGTGCGCTACAACGTCATCCCACCGGACGTGGAGCTGAGCGGCACCGTCCGGGCCCTGAGCCCGGCCGTGCAGCAGCAAATCTGGGCCTCCATCCGCCGCATCGCCACTAATATCGCCGAGAGCGCTGGGGCCACGGCCGACGTTGTTATCGAGCCCTACGTGCCCGTGACCAACAACGACCCGGCCCTCACGGCCCGGATGCTGCCTTCCCTGCAAGCCGTGGCCGGCGCGGCCAACGTGCGCGAAATCAAGGCGGTGACCGGAGCGGAGGACTTTTCTTTCTACCAGGAAAAAGTGCCCGGCTTGTTCCTGTTTGTGGGCGGCATGACGCCAGGCACCGACCCGGCCACCGCCGCCGACCACCACACCGCCGGCTTCAAAATCGATGAGAGCGGCCTGGGGTTGGGCGTCAGAACGCTGGCTACGCTGGCCGCCGACTATTTAAATCAAAAACGTAAATAATTTGATGATTATGATTTTATTTGTGCTTGTGCCTGAGTGGGTAATCTCTTGTAAGTGGCATTAAGCAAAGATAAAATCGAACCGATTCGAATAAGATTTTGGCTTCGATGGGCTTTTCTCGTTGAGCGTTAAGGAGCGATTTAGAAAAAGCATAAGTTGCGAAGGATTACCGGTTTTAATCCTTCCTACTCTCTTCTTTTTTTAACTGCTCGCTATGAGAAAAACCTACTCTGCCAAGACCCTGCTACTACTTGGCTCCCTCGCGGCCGCTACCGCCGCGCGGGCCCAGGACGCCCCGCGCGTTCAAAACAAAGTGTTGGGTGCCAACGGCCAGCCCGAGCTGGTGCGGTTCGCCGCCGGGAAAGCCGCCTACCGCGGTACCGCCGACGGCGAGCAGCTACTGCGCCAGCAGCTGGCCCTTGGAACCGACGATAAGATGCTGCCTACCCGCGCCGAAACCGACGAGCTAGGCTTCTTTCACCAGAAATATGCCCAGTACTACAAGGGAATCCGGGTGGAACACGCCGACTACACCGTGCACGCCAAAGGCGGCGCGGTAGAAAGTATAAGTGGTGAATATGAAGATGTTAAGGGCCTAAGTACTGCACCTGCGTTGAACGCCGAAGCGGCTCTGCGCCGGGCCTTGATCTTCGTGGGGGCCCGGAAGTACATGTGGCAGGACGCCGTGGAAGAAGCCGGCCTGAAGCAGCAGGAAAACAACCCTGGGGCTTCTTACTACCCTGCTGGTGAGTTGGTGGTGGTGCGCGACCACACCGCGGGCGACGCCGGTCCGCTGGTGCTGGCTTGGAAGTTCAACGTGTACGCCCAACAGCCCGTAGGCCGCGCTTATCTCTACGTCGACGCCCACACGGGCCAAGTGGTCCTCAAAGACGACATCATCAAGCACGCCGCGGCCACGGGCACGTTCGCCACGGCTTATAGCGGCTCCCGGTCCATCAACGACGGCACCACCACGGGCGGCTATTTCCTGCGTGAAGGCACCACCCGGGGCAACGGCGTGGAAACCTACAACTGCAAGAAAGGCAACAGCTACACCGCCGCCACCGACTTCGTGGATGCTGACAATAACTGGACGGCCACTGAGTACAACAACGCCAACTTCGACAACGTAGCCGGTGACGCCCAGATGGGGGCCCAGTGCACCTACGACTACTGGAAAGCGGTGCACGGCCGCAATAGTTACGACAACGCCGGGGCCAAAATCAAGAGCTACGTGCATTTCGACGACACGCCCGGCGACGGCGTGGGCTACGAAAACGCGTACTGGAACGGTTCAGTGATGACCTATGGCGACGGGGCCACGCGCTTCCGCCCACTGACGGCCCTCGACGTGTGCGGCCACGAAATCGGTCACGCCGTGTGCCAGAGCACAGCCAACCTCACCTATTCAGGCGAATCGGGCGCCATGAACGAAGGCCTGTCCGACATCTGGGGCGCCAGCATCGAAGCCTATGCGGTGGCGAGCCTGGGCATGACGTCGAGCGGCGTGAAGGCCAAGTCGACTTACCTCATCGGCGAAGAAATTGACAAGCAACAGGTGGCCCTGCGTTCGATGAGCGACCCCCGCTCGCTGGGCCAGCCGGCCCTCTATAAAGGCCAGTACTGGTACACCGGCACGGCCGATAACGGTGGCGTGCACACCAACTCAGGCGTGCTCAACCACTGGTATTACCTCATCAGCAACGGCGCCACCGGCACCAATGAAGTGGGTAACTCGTTATCAGTAAGTGGTATGGGCCTTGCCGCGGCCGCCAAAATTACTTTCCGCATGGAAAGCGTGTACATGGTAGCCAGCTCGACCTACGCCAACGCTCGCACGTATTCCATCCAAGCGGCCACCGACCTGTACGGCGCGGGCTCAACCCAGGTGCAGGCCGTCACCAACGCTTGGTACGCCGTGGGCGTAGGCGCGGCCTACGGCGGCACCACGCCGCTACCGCCCATCACCGTAACGTACTGCACCACCAAGGGCAACAGCCAAGCCTACGAATGGATTGACTTGGTGAGCCTGGGCAGTATTAGCCGCGCTTCGGGGGCCGACGGCGGCTACTACAACGGCACGGTGCTCAGCACCACCGTGGCCGCCGGCTCGGTGCAGACCATCAATTTCTCGGCCGGCTTCAAAAGCTCGGCCTACACCGAGTATTGGAAGGTATACATCGACTACAACCAGAACGGGGCCTTCGCCGACGCCGACGAGCTGGTGGTGAGCGGTAGCAGCAGCAGTGCGGGCACCCTGGCGGCCACCTTCACAGTGCCCACCACGGCCAAAACCGGCAGCACCCGCCTGCGCATCATCATGAGCGACAACTCCGCCACCACCAGCTGCGGCAGCTACAACTACGGCGAAACCGAAGATTATACCCTCAGCATCAGTGGCGGTGCAGCCCTGGCGGAGGCCCCGGCCACACTCACAGGCACGCCCCTTGGCAATGAAGTGGCCCAGACGCTCCAGCTTTACCCCAACCCGGCCACCAATGCCTTGCGCCTGGTGCTGCCCGGCCGCGTCGAAGCCGTTTCGGTGCAGGTAACAGACGTGCGCGGGTCCGTGCGCGCCGTGCCTTACGCCGACGGGGTACTCAACGTGGCGGGCTTGGCCAACGGCCTTTACACGCTCACCGTGAGCGATGGCCAGAAAGTGTTCCACGAGCGGTTCGTGAAACGCTAAATCAGTCGCCGATTCAAAAAAGAAGGGGCCCCCAGTAATGCTGGGGCCCCCTTCTTTTTTAACGCCTGAACGGTTAGGAGAAGTGCTAACCACCGTTGGTTAAACTCCCATTGCAATGAGCCCAAAACTTACTCAAAAAAGTGGTGTATAATCTACATGGTTGGCCACAAATGGCCTCCGTCTCACCAAATGGCCGCCTGTCGATACCGCGAAATTCCTTACTATAATTTTTCGCCCTGTTCTAACAAGGGCCCCTTATTCAGGGCTAGGTGTGAATTAATCACAATGCGTAATCGAGTTTCAGCATCAAGGTGCTGAAGCCGTCGTTGCGGTCGGGGTTGCCGCGCTGGCTAACGTCGTCGAGGTTGTCGGTGGTGGTGAAGTAGTAGTTGCCTTCGAGCGTGACGTTGATGCGGTCGGTGAGTGGCACAACCAGGCCCCCACCCACGGGCAGCACGCCGGCGAGGGCGGGGTAGTTGTTGCGCTCGGGGGGCAGGTAGCTGGTGGTGGAGGTGGGCGCTTCCGTGCCCACGTAGGCCTGCGGGTTATAGAGCATCAGCCCCACCCCGGCCTGCACAAACGGCTGCACCCGCCGTGCTGGACCCGGGAGCGTGGCGTAAATCGACGGGTCGCCCAGCAGGTCGTAGCGGAGAAAGGCCGTGCCCAGGGCATTGTGGCTATAAAAAGCGAGGCCCCGGCTCGGGAGTTGGTCGCGGGCCCCCATTGCCATGTAGCCCAGCTCGCCGCCCACGCGCCAGTGGGGCCCCAGGCCGTAGAGTACCCCCAGGTTCAGGGCTGGGCCGAGGAAGTCGTTGGACAGGCTATTGCCCAGGTCGCCGTCGTAGAAGGCCGTGCCCACTCCCGCGCTGACGCGCATTGGGCCCAAGTAGTAGGGCCGCCCGTTGTGGTCGTGGTGCCGGTGCCGGGCCACGTGCTGAGCCCGGGCCGCCGGGCCGCTGCCCAGCAGCATGACGCCAAAAAGGCCCGCAGCCAAGAAGTTGCGCAAATCAAAAGACATAGAGCAAACGTGAGGTAAGCAACCGGCCGTTGGCAGGCGTATACGGCAACGGCGGCAAAGCGATGCCGCCTGCCCCACCAACGTTGCAGGCCCCTGCTTTCGCGCCCGGGCCGCCCAGCTTTTTACTTGAATGTGCCCTGTGGGTCGGGCTGCTTTTCGAGCAGGTCGCCCACGAGGCCGAAGTCGAGGCTGCTGGTGCTCAAGGCTTGGCCCTTGTGTATGGCTTCCCAAGCTAGGGGGTATTTTTCCTGGTAATAGTAGCCGCGGGCTAACTGCTGCCAGGCCACGGCGTTGGTGGCATCGGCCGCCACAGCGCGCTGAAGCAGTTCCTGGCCGGCGGTCAGGTCTTTTCTCTTGTGGGTTTTATTGTAACGGATGAGGTAGCTCGTGCCTAGGTCGCTGAGTACGAAAGTGCTGTTGGGCGTCAGCGCCAACGCCTGTACGAGTAGGGCGATGGAGGCATCAGGCGTGGGCTCACGGCTGGCTACCACGCCCAGGCCCCGGTACGCATCGGCGTTGCGGGGGTTGAGGAGCCAGGCCAAGTTGAAGCGGTACACGGCCGTATCGGCCTGGTTTTCGGCCAAATACTCATAGCCTTTGGTGGAAAAGAATGCGCTGGCTTCTTCGCGCGAGGCAAAACTTTTGGCGATGGCCTCCAACTGCGCGGCCCCGAACGCGGCCGTGGCCTGGACGGGGGTGAGGCCTCCAAACAAGGGTCGCAAGCGGGCGGGCCGCACGGCCGGGGCGGCGGGTTGTGCGGCGTCGGTGGGCTGGCGCACCACCTGGGCGCAGGCAAGGCGGGGCCCCCCGGCCAGCAGGGCCAGCGCAAAGCAGGCCGTCGTAACCAAACGAGTCGTCGAAGTCATATCCGATCCAGTGGAAAAAGCGGGCGAGGCCCAAAACTGTAAAGGTAGCCGCCACTTGGGGCAAACTGTACGGCCCACCCCGGCGTAAGTGGGCGCGGCCGGGGGCGGCCCGCCGCTCACTTTATTTTTCTCATGAAAATTACCCGTTTGCTGCTGGCGCCGGTCGGGGCCCTGCTGGCGTTGGCCGCCATGCTAGCCGCCACCGAATACGCCGTGGCCCGCCCGAGCCGCCGCACCGCCGACGTGGCGTATGTGCCCGCTACGGCCGCCGGCTTCGATGCTAAGTACAACCTGCTCGATGTGTACGCGCCCAAAAGAACTGGTTCGGCCAGGGGCTACCCCGTGGTCATGTTCATCCACGGCGGCGGCTGGAACAGCGGCGACAAGAATTTTTACTCGTTCGTGGGGCGGCGGCTGGCCAAGCAAGGCGTGGTGGGCGTCGTCATCAGCTACCGCCTCTCGCCCAAAGTGCACGTGCCCGATCAAGCCGACGATTGCGCCCAGGCTCTGGCCTGGACCGTCGCCAACATCAAAACCTACGGCGGCGACCCGGCCCGGGTATTCGTGATGGGCCACTCGGCCGGTGGCGGCCTGGCCGCCCTGCTCGCCACCGACGACGCCTTGCTGGCCCGCCACGGTTTGGCCCCCAACCCCGTGCGCGGGGCCATCCTCGACGACCCCGCCGGGCTGGACATGTACGACTATCTGAAAAAAATGCAGTACCCCGGCGACGAGAAGTACCTCATTCCCTTCACCCGCGACCCGGCGGTGTGGCGCGAAGCCTCGGCCATCTATAAAATCCGGCCGGGCCTGCCGCCGTTCCTCTTCTTCATCGGCGGCGAAACCTACCCCAGCATCAGCAGCAGCAGCAGGCGTTTCCGCGACCGGCTGGGGGCCCTGGGTGCCCCGCCGCGCTACACCGTGGAGCCTGGCAAGCACCATATCCCGATGGTACTGCAGCTATATTGGCAGCACAACATCATTTACCAAGAGTTGCTGAAGCTGGTGGGGGCGTAAGGAAAAATTTATGTAGATGAATTATGTAGATGAAGATTAGCAGCAGATAATGAGTTCTCTTGTTTTTGCAGTTTATAATAATCTGATGCTGCCGTGTGTACAGAACACTATTTAACGAAAAAAGGAATCAAACGCGCAAGCGAACCGAGAACATAAGCATGGTATCACTATCCCAACGCGATTAAGAAATATTCTGCTGGCCCGATGGAAGCGTAGTTTTCTGAGATAGTCTAGTTAAGCAGGAGAGAGTTGGGTGATATTGGTAAGTTGTTGTTGAAAGTGATAGGGCTTTTGATGGCCAATACTGGAGTGGCGTCGGCCGTGGTTGTAGTAGTCAAAATAGTCGGCGACGCTGGCTTGGGCATCGGCCAAGTCGGCGAACACGGGTCAGTCGCGGGTTTCTATTTCCTCGGTTTTGGGGCAGGACTACCGGCTTTCGGCCTGGGCGTTGTCGTAGTACTTGCCGCGCCGGCTGCGAAACAACTGGGCCCGTGCCCCGCGTAGCAAGGCTTTGTAGGCGTTGCCCACGTACTACCCGCCCCGGTCGGAGTGGATCATCAGGCTGGGGGCGGGCCGTTGGGCGAGCAGCGCACGCTGCAAGGCGCTGGTGATCAAGGCCTCGTGCATACCCGCCCGCACCTGCCAGCCTACCACGTGCTTGGTGTAGGCGTCTTGAAAGGCGAAGAAGTAGGCCCAGACCCCGCTGGCCAGCGGCATGCAGGTGGTATCGCTCACCCACAATTGATTAGCCTGCATGGAGCGCGGCTGATCGAGCAGCAAGTTCGGGACGCAGCGTTGCCCATGTGTCGAATCGGTGGTGCGCGGGGCGAAGGCCTTGGGCTGCAGGGCCCGCCGCAGGTGGCGGCGCAAGCCCGTGCGCAGGGCCTGGCGGCCCAACCGGTGGCCCAACTCCCGTAGCCCGACTTGGAAGCGATGGGTGCCGTAGCGCCGGTGGTGGTGGTGGTCAAAAACGGCCACCGCTTCCGTTTCCCAGGCCGGTTCTGCCTTCCCCACGGCTCCTTCCGTCCGTGCGTACCCCCAAGGGTAGTAGCGGCTGGGCACCATGCCCAGCGCTTGGCAGAACGGCTGGACGGGAGGACCGCTGATGATCAATGAATTGCGCCGAGCTCATGGGATCGGGAGATGCGAAAATGCGCCTCAAGCATTTAGCGGTGGCTCTTTTTAAAATGCCTAATTCTTGCATCCCCCGTTTATTAGCCGTGCGCAGGGTGCCCCTCGGCGGCCTTGGCCTGGCCGGCCAGGGCTACTGCGCCGCTTTCTGCCACTGGTAGAGGAGCGTGGTGTTAATGTTGAGGGCACGGGCAGCGGCCAGTGGCTTCCGCTCGCCAAGTGCAGGGCTTCGGCGCGGAAGGCCGCGTCATAACGCGGCCGTTTGGAGGAAGGGGCCTTTTCCATGGATTCGGAAAATTACCACCCAGTTCTCTCCTGTTTTAATCGACCAACTCAGGCTACATTGTAGTGCAAGTACGAGGGGGTGAAGGCGGAGAGAAAAAGCTGGACCGAGCATAATGAGTGCTAACACAGAAGAACGGTCAAGCTTCGGGCCCCGTGTGCGCCGATGACCAGGGATTGCTCGATGTCAGCTGTTTTGGATGGGCCCGCCAGAAATACCCCATAGCCACCCACACTAGGCAATTGCGCGTACGCTTGGTGCATAGTTGCGACAATATTGCGCTGGTCCAATACCAGCACCAGATGCTGGGTTATGGTAGGCAGGGCTCGGTGCAACATGTTGGACTCGGGTAACCAAACGGTACCGTTTTCAGCTACCCCAATCTCGCCGCGTAAAACGGCCAAATCCACCGCTGCCAGCGCCGTTATGGGTGTGTCGTTGCTGACCGTCAGCGTTGATGGCATTAACGTCGACGCTAGGCAGTAGTTGGCGGGATAAAGCGCTGCAATGGCTTCGGCCAGACGGCTGGGGTCGGGCAATAGAACCACTTTTCCTCCAATGCCTTGGAGTATAGTCATAAACCTGGCTACTGAGGCATCGCCGTCGAAGGAAGGGACAATAGGCAGGGGTACTTCGGTAGGTTGGCTGGCCCGTACGGCGGCCAGCATTCTATCGCGGGGGGAACTCATGGGTTAACCGTTAAAACATGCTGGGCGTGCCACTCGCGGAAGCTTTGCTTGGGCGGCTCAGGCAGCTCGCGGGCAATGGCCCATGGATTATAGCTGGGGGCATGCGAAAAGCTATGGGGCACAAAACGCAGCCCCAGCCGAGCGAAGGAGCCACCAGCTTTGAAGAGGCCCGGCCGGGCGAGCACGCGGCTTAGTAGTTTCATGCTCCACTTTCTGCCAGCTGGGATATGACCTTCCGCCGCTAGCACCTGCCGCCATTTATAGAGTTGGGTATGAATATCGATTTTCACCGGGCACACGTCGGTGCAGGACCCGCACAGCGTGCTGGCAAACGGCAGCGAGGCGTGCTGGCGCATGTCGATGTTGGGCGAAAGAATTGCGCCAATGGGCCCGGGAATAGTGAAGTCGTAGCTATGGCCACCGCTGCGCCGGTACACGGGACAGGTGTTCATGCAGGCCCCGCACCGGATGCACTTGAGCGAGGCCCGAAAATCGGGCCGGCCCAGTTGCTGACTGCGCCCGTTGTCGACGATGACTAGGTGCAGCTCGCGCCCCGGCAGCGGCCGGGTGAAATGTGAGGTGTAGGTGGTGATGGGCTGGCCCGTCGCACTGCGCGTAAGCAACCGGGTGAACACGGCCAGGTCGGAGAGCCGCGGAATCAGTTTCTCGATGCCCAAGCAGGCGATGTGTACGTTCGCCAAGCCAATGGCCAGGTCGGCGTTGCCCTCGTTGGTGCAGACCACCACTGAGCCGGTCTCGGCCACGGCGAAGTTGACGCCCGAAATAGCCACTTCGGCAGCTAGGAACTTCTTGCGCAAATGCTGGCGGGCGGCCTCGGTCAGCTGCTGCGGGTCGGTAAGGCCCTTTTCGGTACCCAGGTGCTGCCAGAACGTTTCGCCGACGTCCTCCTTTTTCAGGTGGATGGCGGGCAGCACTACGTGGCTTGGGGCTTCGTCACGCAGCTGGATGATGCGTTCGCCTAGGTCGCTGTCGATTACCTCCACGCCATTGGCCAGCAGGTGCGGGTTGAGGTGGCATTCCTCGGTGAGCATGGACTTGCTTTTGACTACGCGCGTGGCACCAGCTTGGCGCACGATGTCTAATACAATCCAGTTGTGCTCGTCAGCATCGGCCGCCCAATGCACCCGTACGCCGTTGGCGAGTGCGGCGGCTTCGAATTGGATGAGGTACTCCGAGAGCTGACTCAGGGTGTGGTCTTTAATCTGAGAAGCCAGTTCGCGCAGTTCCTGGAACTCGGGCACGGCGTACACGGCCTTGTCGCGTTTCTCTCGCACAAACCATAAGGTTTCGTCGTGCCAGGTGGCGCGCTCGGTATCGAGCAAAAACAATTCGGAGCGCTGGGCGTGGTTCTGCGGCTGGTTCATATTCAGGCGATGGCCCCGTTAAAGATTTCGGCGGCGTGCAGCACCCGCATCGGCAGCTGCCGTCGGCGCACGATGCCTTCCAGGTGCATCAGGCACGACATGTCGCCGCCGGTCAGGATTTGGGTGCCGTTGCGCAGGTGGTCCGTCATGCGGTCCTGGCCCATGCGGGCCGAAATAGCGGCTTCCGACACACAAAAGGTGCCCCCAAAGCCGCAGCACTCGTCGTTGCGGTCCAGTTCGGTTAGCTCTAAGCCGGTAAGCCCCGCCAGCAGCCGCCGCAGTTGGCCGTCGCGCACGGGCGTCATCTCCGACTCATTCGCTTGGTGCAGCCCCCGCTGGCCGTGGCAGCTCAGGTGCAAACCCACTTTGTGGGGATACGCGCCCGGCAACTCGGTTACGCCAAGCACCTGCGTGATGAAATCAAATAATTCCATCGTCGCTTCGCGTATGTGCTGCACCGGCGGGGTCTGCTCGATGATATCAAAATGCTTGCGCACGTGGTACACGCAGCTGCCGGCCGGCCCCACCACGAAATCGTACTCCTGGAAGGTATCCACGAAGTGATGATACACCGGCTTGGCATCCTGCTCACAGCCACTATTGGCCATGGGCTGGCCACAGCAGGTTTGCTGCTTAGGAAAAGCGGCCTGCACACCTAATTTGGCCAGCAGCTGTAAGGACGCAATGCCTACCTGCGGATAAAACTGGTCCACGTAGCAGGGAATGAATAGGGCTACTTTCATGAAGTCTTACAGGTCGATTACCAATTCAGCGGGCCAGCAGCGCAAGCCACGGAAGCACCTCATACTTAGATAAGATTGGGTTGCGGCTCAGTCAAAGCCAGGCCTTGTTCCAGATGCAAGAGCGCGCCCAGGGCAGTGGACTGGGGAACTTCCAGCGTACGAACTGTGGCTTCTGGGAAAGCCTCGCCCAGCAGCTCTACAAATAGTGGATTGCGGGCGAAGCCGCCATCGACAAATAGTAGTTTTTCATCCTGGCGCACCAGCCTAATCGACTCGACCAGGATATCGACCAGTCCGCGCACCAAGTGCTGGTAGGCATCGCCGGCCGTGCGGAAGCCCGACAAATCCCAGTTCTCGGCGGCTTGCTCCGGGAAGGGACCCGTGCCATGCATACACCACGGGCGGAAGGGCGCCGCTAGGGGGTCGGCAGGCCGCAGCATGACCTGCGATTTGTAAAATTCACCGCGAAATTGCGGCTGGATATGGAAGTGGTTGGCGATGTGCGTAACCTGGTAGTCGTGCTCCCGGCCCAGAAACACCCGGGCAGCCGGTAGCGGCTGGCCAGATGGGGCGAGGTAGCTTAGGCAGTCGCGGCGCAGCAGCTCGGGAGTCAGCGGCTGCCGGTTGAATGGGTTGAATGTCACGGCCCATGTTCCGGTGGAAATGAGCAGGAATGGCTGCTCCTGCTGTTTGAGGTAGGGCAGCACAGCGGCTGAAGAATCGTGCAGCCCTGTCCCTACGAGGACGCCCTCCACCACTGCGGCAATGGGGTCGCGTAGCAGTGGGGCCAACAGCTGGTCTATTCCTTCGCGGCGCACCCAGGCGTGATAGTCCCGGCGGGTAAAGTCCCAGAGGGCGGTGTGGCAGCCTACGGAAGTAAAATCACTATACTTCTCGCCTGTAATTAGGTAGGACAGATACTGGGGCAGGTGCAGTGACGCGCGCACCCGGGTGTACACTTCCGGTTTGCCGTATTTAAGCCAATAAAGCTGTAGGCCGGAGTTCAGCATCCCGAGCCGGGGCGAACAGGTCGTGGCCGCAAAACCATCGGCCTCGGTACCCAGCTCGGCGTAGAACCGTTCGGCGATGCCGTTGGGCAGCGGCTTGAGGTAGTTGTAGAGCGGGGCCACCGGTTTGCCGTCTTCGCCCAGATGCACAAAGCTGGCGCCGTAAGCCGTAAAGTTTACGCCTTTCAGCTGGTAGTAAGGATGCTGGCGCAGCTGTTGCCAATTGCTGAGCACCCAGTAGCTGAGGCGCTCCAACGTCTCGCACGGAAAGCCGTCGTCGTCGATGGTTTCGAAGCAGACCTGCTGCTGCTCGTGGATGATTTGCCGCTGCTCGTTGAAGAGCAACACTTTTTTGTTGGTCTTGCCAATATCGAAAATGGCGTAGATGGGCAGTTTCATAGTCCGGTTGAAAGGCTGCGCAGGCCACGCTGCTGGATAGATTGTTGACGCATGCTTAGGGCACGGTAGGCGGCGATAGGGCGCAGGGCTCCTCCACTCTGCCGGTAAGCTTCAGCCACAAGAGGACGCACGTCGGTGAGAAAGGCATCCCGCAGTAGTTCCTCGGCGCGCACCGTGTCATTAGTTTCCTGAGCTTCGGCCAGCGCGGCGCGGTCCACGAGCAGGGCCTTGGCATAGGCCATCAGGATGTTGTCGGTAGATTGCAGCAAGTCCTCCAGCGGGTCTTTGGTATTATGGCTGGCGTCAATCATGTAGGCCACGGCCGGATTATGCACCGCGGCGTCCTGGGCGGAATCCACCAGCTCGTTGAAAATCAGGAACAGCTGAAAAGGCTTGATGCTGCCGGTGGTCAGGTCATCGTCGCCATACATCGAGCCGTTGAAGTGGAAGCCGCCCAGCCGCCCAAAGTGCTGCAAGCGGCTCACGATTTGTTCGATGTTGGTGTTGGGCAGGTGGTGGCCCAAGTCGACCAGCACCTGTGCCTGTTGGCCCAAGCTTTGGCACAAGGCGTGCGAGGTGCCCCAGTCGGGAATCACCATGGCGTAGAAGTTGGGCTCGTAGGGCTTGTACTCCAGGAGCAGGGTCCAGTCCGAGGGCAGGCCTTCGTAAATGGCCGTTAGGGAATCCTGCGTGCGCTGGTAGGCCCGGCGAAAGTGCTGCTGGCCGGGGAAGTTGGCACCGTCGGCTAGCCACACGGTGTGCACCTTGGCGCCCAACTGCCCGCCGTAGTGGATGCACTCCAGGTTGTGCGCCACGGCCTGCGCTCGCACACCTTTATCGGTGTGGGCCAGTGAGCCGTACTTGTAGGACTGCGGCTGGCCGGGCTGGTCCTGAAAGGTGTTCGAGTTAACCGAGTCGATGTGCAGGCCGGCGGCCGTGAGCTGCTGCTCAATGGCGGTCACATCTGACGGAATGTCCCAGGGAATGTGCAGGGAAATGGCGCTGGAAGAGCCGTTGAGCTGGTGCAGCAGGGCCACATCACTGATTTTTTCCTCCAGGTTGCGTGGTTCGCCCCCGCCCGGAAACCGCCCGAAGCGCGTGCCGCCTGTGCCCAGCGCCCAGCTCGGAATGGCCACCTGAAACCGCCGCAACTGCTCGATGACGCTGGCGGCGCTTACGGCGCCACGCCGACTAAATTGCTCAATGAGGTGCGCCAGTTGAAACGTGTGGTCGTTCAGCAGCGGGACGTTCAGGTCGTGAAGTTGTTGGGTGGGGAGCATGGCAAAGTGGAAAGAGGGCGAAAATGACGGCGTACTGGACGGCAGGGAAATAAGCCCACCGAAGCTTGGCGGGCATAGTCCAGTTTTCCCGCCATTGAAAGGACAGCTCCTTCAAGGATGATGTAAAGCACTATCCTTTTCGCCCCTTGACCCTTCTGCACTCTCCTGCCTACGGGGAAATTAAATAGAGCCGCGGCGAATTAAACAGAAGGGATTGCGCACCTTCTCACGCTTGCCCTCCAGCAGCATAGACGCCGCCGTGCAGCCCATGTGGTGAAAGTCGGTGGTAATCACGGTCATGCCCAGCAGTTCTTTGAGTGGGGTCTCATTGAAACTGATAATACCGATTTCACGACCCAGCAGGTAGGGGGTTTGCCGTACTTTTTTCACCAGCTCCACCAAGTCGGTTTCGCGCACCACCACGTAGCAGGTACCTGGCTCCAGCACCTCATCGCGAGCGTTTTCGCGCACCGCGTAGTCTTTATCGTTGTAGGCGCCGAACTGCCGGAAGCCCCGGTCAATCTCAATGGGAAAGTTTTCGTCGCTGGGCAGAATCATGCGCATGCGCGGGTACTTCAGCAGGTCGGCCGCCGCCGAATCTAGTGCGCCCCCAATATCATTGGCAAAGTCCTGGTATACGCTCAGGCACTGGTACTTGAGTTCGGGTACATCCTTGTCGAGTAGGACCAATTCCGTGGGCGGAATGGTGCGTAGCACGCTCAGATAGTCCTCAGCCGGCGTACTGTGCGTGAAATGAGGCATCACCACGTAATAATTATACTTACCCAGGTTGCGCTCAATAATCTGCTGAAATAGGTAGGCGTTGTAATGATGAATCTCCAGGTTTACGGTGGCCCGGTCACCCAGGGCCGCCAGGAAGGCGTAGTAAATCTCCTTTTTGTAGGAGCTGAGCTTGTTGAAGACCAGCAGGATTTTCAGCTTGTCTTGCACCCGTGACAGCACATAATAGCCCTTGCCCTGCACCGAGTTGATGAAGCCCCGCTCGCGCAACTCGCGGTAGGCTTTTTCCACCGTGTCGCGGGCCAGGTAATGCTCCTCGCTCAGTTCGCTGATGGATGGCAGCTGCACGCCCGTTTTTAGCTGGCCCCGCTCTATGTCGGCAATCACCGACTGCACGATTTGCTTGTACTTCGGCGTCTGGTCGAGTGGGTTGAGTTTTAGTTTATACATCAGAAAATAAGGCAGCGCAAATGGTGCTACAAGCTTAGCTGTTTTTTGCGGGCCTGCGGCGAGCCACTGTCCTGCGCTCTTTATTTAGAAGCTTTTCCAACTTCCTATAGCAAACGCTAGCAGGCGATAAAGACGCGAGGCGTCGTGTCTCTATCGCCTGCTGCTTACACCTGGAGCCGCAGATTGCTTCCTGCTAGCTCGCCAGGTAATTACCATACCCCACCACCATGGTAGAGAGAACAACAATACTGATTCCGAGCGTAATCGTGCGCATGGTGAGGCGATTGGCGCCGCGCCACTCGTGGAGCAGCAGGCCCCACATTGAGCTGAAGGCGATGATGAAGGCCATGTGCAGCGTCCAGCCCGAGAAGCGGTAGGCGCCCATTTGGCTGTCGCCCATGCCGTAGAAAAAGAACTGGAAGTACCAGGTGGTGCCCGCCAGGGCGCAGTAAATGATGTTGCGCAGGGCCGGGAACGATGGGTTGGCGTAATCGGTGTAGGTCTTGTTTTTGAGGTTAAGATAAACGCACCAGATGACGTTGGTGGTGAGCCCGCCCAGCAGGATGATGACCAGAATGACGTTGTTGACAAAAAGTGGGTTGGTGCCATTCTTTGCCGCCAGCGCGGCGATGGGCTGCCCGGCCGTGAGGCCAAACGAAAAGCAGGCACTCATCACACCGCTGAACACGGCTACCAGCAGGCCCTTGCGCAAGTCAAATTCCGCCACTGACGCCGTTTTTTCCTCCTGCGTCAGCGACTTTTCCTTTAAAATTCCGGCCCGGCCGCAGATAAGGATGCCGAGTACGCACACGCCCAGCCCCAGCATAATAAAGCGGCCCGACGTGGTGCTTACCAACTGCCCTAGGGTGCCCGCCCATATTGGCGGCACCAGCGTGCCGAACACCGCGCACAATCCCAGCGTGACTGCCATGCCCAGCGACAGGCCCAGATAGCGCATCGAAAGCCCAAACGTCAGCCCACCCACGCCCCAGAGCAGCCCCCAGAAATAGGCCCAGGTAATAGTGCTGCTGGCAGCTTGGTGCAGCACGTCGAGCAAATGCGGAACAGTCAGATAGCCCAGCACCCACGGCGCCACCAGCCACGATACAATACCGCCTACCAACCAATAGCTCTCCCAGGACCAGCCATTTACCTTCTTATACGGCAGGTAGAAGCTGCCGGAGGCGAAGCCGCCCAGCGCATGAAACAGAACTCCGAGTAAGACGAACATAGGATGGTTTTTCAACAAATCTGCGCCATACCACTCCGTGGGCCTTCCTGCACTCTCCTGCCCCATCCTGTACTCTCCTGCTCCCACCTGCACTTTCCTGCCCCGAAAAGGCTCCAAAATCCATTAAGGAATTCCATTAACCCTTAATATATCATCAATTTCTGCATCTGATGCCATGGTTTCTATCAAAACAGGGAAAAACGTTTATCGAAAATAGCCGCGTGTAGATAATTTCAGCTTTCGGCATCCGGCGTTTTGGCTGATAATTAGTCGTTCAAGTGGTCACACAGCCCCGCAGTGACTACAGCGTGGCAAGGCTCTTGAAAAAAGTTACGCAGAGCAGGAGAGTACAGGAAGTCAAGGGGAAAGGGGGCGACAACATTTGCTACTGCCAACCCACGGACCGTTTTGCCCGCTGGCTTTTAACCGCAGTCCTTTCTACCCTGGTATTATGAAAGACCCCCTCACTTTCCACCACGTTAGTTACCTCTGGGACGAAGCCAAAGCCACCGCCCTGGCCGGCGATGCAGTCGCTCTGTTCCTCTATCGCTCCAATCTATTGGGTGCCGACCTGCGCCTGACCAACTACGCCGGCGGCAACACCTCCTGCAAAATCACTGAAACCGACCCCGTCACCGGCCAGCCCGTCGAGGTCATGTGGGTGAAGGGCTCGGGCGGCGACATTGGCACGCTCACCCGGGCCGGCTGCGCCAATCTCTACGTCGAGAAGCTGCACCAACTCAAGGCCCGTTACCGCGGATTGGAGTTTGAAGACGAAATGGTGGGCCTGTTCGATTACTGCCTCTTCGACCCTAAGTGCGCCACGCCCAGCATCGACACGCCGCTGCACGGCCTACTGCCCTTCCAGCACATCGATCACCTGCACCCCGACGCCCTGATTGCCATTGCGGCCAGCCAAGACGGCGAGGCCATCATGCACGACATCTGGGGCGATACCCTAGGCTGGCTGCCCTGGCAGAAGCCCGGCTTCGACCTGGGCCTGCAGCTCGAGAAAATTGTGACCGACAACCCCGGCCTGCGGGGTGTCATCCTCGGCGGCCATGGCCTCTTCACCTGGGGTGACACGTCCTATGAATCGTACCTCAACACGCTTGAAATAATTGAGCAAGCGGCGACGTACCTCGAAGCCAATTATGGCAAGAAAGGTCCCGTTTTTGGCGGCGAGCAACGCCCACAGGTTCTAGATGCCACGCAGCGCCGCCAGCAGGCCGCGGCCGTGATGCCGGTGTTGCGCGGGCTGGCCTCGGGCCACCGCCGCATGCTGGGCCACTACACCGACGACGCACGCGTGCTGGAGTTCGTAAACTCGCACGACTTGGCCCGCCTCGCGGCCAAAGGCACCAGCTGCCCCGACCACTTCCTGCGCACCAAAATCCGGCCGCTGGTGCTCGACGTCGAGGTGATGCAGGGCGACGCCGCGAGTGTCAAAATATACCTGGAAAGCCAGTTCAAGGCTTACCGCCATGACTACGCCGCTTACTACGCGCGCAGCAAGCACGCCAACTCGCCGGCCATGCGCGATGCCAACCCGGTCATCATCCTCTGGCCCGGCGTGGGCTTGTTCGCCTTCGCCAAAGACAAGCAGACGGCCCGCGTGGCGGCTGAGTTCTACACCAACGCCATCAACGTGATGAAGGGCGCCGAGGCGGTGAGCACCTACCAAGGCTTGCCCGAGCAGGAGGCCTTCAACATCGAGTACTGGCTGCTTGAGGAAGCCAAACTCCAGCGCATGGCCCCGCCCAAGGCCCTCTCGGGTAAGGTGGCCTACGTAACCGGCGGCACCGGCGGCATCGGCAAGGCCATTTGCGCGGAACTGCTCCAGTTCGGCGCCTGCGTGGTGGCTGTGGACCGCGACCGCCTCGAAGAAACGCAGGCCGAACTGCGCAAAAAGTTCGGCTCAGACAGCGTCCTAAGCGCCCCCATCGACGTGACCGATGCCGCGAGCATCACCGCGTCGCTGCGCCAGAGCGTTCTGCAGTTCGGCGGCGTGGACATCGTCGTGAACTGCGCCGGCCTGAGCATCTCCAAGCCGCTGGCCGAGACGACGCAGGCCGATTGGGACCTGCTCAACGATGTGTTGGTGAAAGGTCAGTTTTTGGTCAGCCAAGCCGCAGTGACCATCCTGCGCCAGCAGGCGCTGGGCGGCGACATCGTGAACATCGCCAGCAAAAACGGGCTGGTGGCCGGGCCCAACAACGTGGCCTACGGCACGGCCAAGGCGGCCCAGCTGCACATGTCGCGCCTGCTGGCCGCCGAGTTGGGCCCCGACAAAATCCGGGTGAACACCGTTAACCCCGATGCGGTATTGCGCGGCTCCAAAATCTGGGAAGGCGACTGGGCCGCCGGTCGGGCCAAGGCCTATGGCATCAGCGTCGAGGAACTGCCCCAGCACTACGCCAAGCGCACGCTGCTGGGCGAAGAGTTGCTGGCCGAGGACATCGCCAAGGCCGTGCGCGTGTTCGTCGACGGCTCGCTGGCCAAAAGTACCGGCAACGTGCTCAACGTCGACGGTGGTGTGGCCATAGCCTTCGTCCGCTAGGTAACGGAAGCGGTTTCCGTGTCTCCGCCAGCACACCGCAAATACCGGCGTGGCAGTCGAGGCTTCGCCACCAAGCTGCAAACGATTGCCAAAATCCAGTAATGCCTTGGTGATTAAATAAAAATGGCTGATTTGCGGATTTTTAGTGCGTCGTGAATAATTGGCTTTTTGCTTTCGCCTGGAATATCGCTACCTGCCCAACTCAGTAATCTGTCGCAACCCGTTTCTTCATTTCTTAAAAAACTTCCATGAAAAAGCAACGTCTCATTTTTCTGAAGCTGCTGCTGCTGCTACCGCTGCTCGCGCTGGCAGCCGGGGCCCGCGCCCAAACGGGCCAGCTGACGGGCCGGGTGCTCGACGCAAAGGGCGGGCCGGCCATCGGGGCCACCGTGGTCGTGAAGGGCACCACCAACGGCACCTCGGTTGGGTCCAACGGCAACTTTGCCGTCGGCGGCCTGCCCGCCGGGGCCTACACGCTGGTCATTTCGTCGGTGGGCTACACCGCCGAGGAGATTGCCGCCACCGTGCCGCAGGCGGAGCCGCTGAGCGTGACCCTGGAGGGAAGCGCCACCAGCCTCAATGACGTGGTAGTGGTAGGCTACGGCACGCAGAAAGTGCAGGACGTGACGGGCTCGGTGGCGAGCGTGGACACCCGCACCATCCGGGACCTGCCGGTGGTAAGTGTGGATCAGAAGCTGGCCGGCCAAGTGGCGGGCGTGCAGGTGAGCAACGTGACGGGCACGCCGGGTGGCGGCACCTCGATCAAGGTGCGGGGCTCGGGCTCGATTGGGGCCGGCGACCAGCCGCTGTTCGTGATTGACGGCTTTCCGATTGCCAGTTCCTTTGGGCAAACGGACAACCCGCTCAACCTGCTCAACCCCGACGACATCGAGTCCATCACAGTGCTGAAGGACGCCTCTTCGACGGCTATTTACGGCTCGCGCGGGGCCAACGGTGTGGTAGTTATCACCACGAAGCGGGCCAAGAGCGGCCTGACTAGTGTGGACCTAAACGCTTATACTGGTTTCCAGCAAGTACCCAAAAAGGGCCGTCCCCAGCAGCTGAACGGTCAGGAATTTGCCCAGTTCCGCCGCGATATCATCACCGACGACTTCGCCTCGCGGGGCCTGACGGCCACTGACGCCGATATTCCGGTGGAGTTCCGCAATCCGTCGCAGTACGGGGCGGGCACCAATTGGTACGACGAAATTCTGCGCACGGCCCCCCAGCGCAACGTGAACGCGACCATCAGCAAGGGCACCGAAGATCTGCGCGCCTCGCTCTCGCTGGGCTACCTCGACCAGGACGGCACCGTGCGCTACACGGGATATAAGCGCTACTCGGCCCGCACCAACGTGGAAGGCAAAGTGGGCGAAAAGATTCGCCTGGGCCTGAACTTGGCCCCCACCTACAGCATCCAGCAGGGCAACGACTTCGAAAACAATTTCGTGGACGTGCTTTCGCGCTCGCTCTGGCTCTCGCCGCTAATTCCGGTGACCGACGGCAACGGCAACCGCACCCCGTTCGTGGCCTCGCCGGGCATGTTCACGGGCCCCAACCCGCTGAATAGTCTGGAGTTAGCGGGCACCACGCGCAAAACCTTGCAGGGCTTGGGCGGGGCCTTCGCCGAGTACACCATCGTGCCGGGGCTGCGGCTGCGCTACAGCGTCAACGTGAACTACGCCAACGGCTCGGCCTTCACGTTCAATCCGGCCAGCGTGGGCGGCATCTTCGCGCCGCCGCCCACCATTCCCAATTCGAGCAGCAGCGAGTACACGCGCTTCAACTGGCTGTCGGAAACGCTGCTTTCGTACGACAAGAAATTTGGCGACCATGAGGTTAGCGCTGTGGCCGGCTACACGGCCCAAAAGGAGAAGTACACTTCCCAGAATATTTTCGCCAACAACTACCCCGGCGACGACGTGCGGACCATCAACGCGGCGGCGCTGGTGCCGTCGTACGGCGCCGACGTGCAGGAGTGGGCCCTGATTTCGTATTTGGCCCGCGTCAACTACAACTACAAAGACAAGTACCTGGTTACCGGCACCGTGCGCACCGACGGCTCGTCGCGCTTCGGCAGCCAGAACCGATACGGCACGTTTCCATCGGTGGCCCTGGGCTGGAACCTGGCCAACGAAGAGTTCCTGAAGGGCCTGCCCAAGCTCAACACCCTGAAAGCGCGCGCCAGCTACGGTCTCACCGGCAACTTCAACATCGGTAACTACACGTCCATCGCCAACGTGGGCTCGGCTTACGGCTACGTCAGCAGCGGGTCCCAGTCCACCAACACCGCCTTCGGGGGGCAGTTGGCCCCTGGCCGGGCCCTCTCCTCGCTGGCCAACCCCAACCTGACCTGGGAGAAATCGACCCAGCTTGATTTGGGCGTGGACGTGGGCCTGTTCGACAACCGCCTTGTGTTCACCGGCGACTTCTACCGCCGCATCACCAACGGCATTTTGCTCAACAACCAGCTGGCGCTGTCGTCGGGCTATTCCGACGCCATCATCAACTCGGGTAAGGTGCTGAACCGCGGCGTCGAGCTAGCTCTTACCACCCGCAACTTCACGGGGGCCTTTACTTGGAGCACGAGCCTGAACATTGCCTTCAACCACAACGAGGTACTGGCCCTCAACGAAGACAACGCGCCCATTTACAGCGGCCGCAGCGGCGAGGGCAACCCCACGCACATCACGCAGGTGGGGCACCCGATTGGCGAGTTCTTTGGGTACGTGGTCGAGGGCGTGTACGCCACCCAGGCCGACTTCGCCGCCTCGCCCAAGCACGTGACGTCGGTGCTGGGCTCCATCAAGTACCGCGACGTGGACGGCAACGGCGTGATTGAGCCGGTGAAGGACTTCGCCGTGATTGGCCATGCCCAGCCCAAGTACCTCTGGGGCGTCACCAACAACTTCGGCTTCAAGAGCTTCGATTTGGGCGTCATCGTCACCGGCTCGCAGGGCGGCCAAATCCTGAAAAGCGCCAACCAGTACTTGCTCAACATCGATGGCATCTTCAACGTCGACCGCAAGGTGCTGAACCGGTGGCGCTCGCCCGAAAACCCCGGCGACGGCCGCACCCCCACCACCAACGGGGCCCGCGTCATCTACCGCGACGTGAACTCGGACTGGGTGGAGGACGCCTCGTTTGCCCGCATCCAAAACGTGACGCTGGGCTACCGCCTGCCCGCCGGTCTACTGGCCAAGTCGGGCTTCATCCGGGGCGTGCGCCTGTACGCCAGCGGCCAGAACCTGGCCACCTTCACCAAGTACAGCGGCAGCAACCCCGAGGTGAGCCGCAACAACAGCTCCGTGCTGACGCCCGGCGAGGACTTTCTCAACTACCCGCTGTCGCGGACCATCATTTTCGGTACCAACCTGAGTTTCTAACCGCTTCGCGTCATGAAAAAGAACACGGCTTTTCTGTTGTCCCTGGGCCTGCTGCTGGCGGCTACGGGGTGTAAAAAAGACTTCCTCGACCTGCAACCCCAGGCCACCATCAGCGCCGGCGGGTTCTTCAAAACCCAGGACCAGGTGCAGCAAGCCGTCAACGGGGCCTACGCGCCGGTGCGCACCCTGGGCAACGTATACTACTGGGTATTCGGCGAAATGCGCTCGGACAACACCATTTTTCAGTACAACGACCGCAACCGCGGCTACGAGTCCCAACGCGAGTTCGTCGACGAATTTCTGGTGAGCGCCAACTCTGAGTCGGTGCAGGATTTTTGGCAGATCTCCTATAACGGCATCAGCCGCTGCAACGACGTACTTAGCAAAATTGACGCCGTGACCATGACGGCCGAGAAGAAAAGCCAGTACGTGGGCGAAGTAAAATTCCTCCGGGCTATGTACTACTACGATCTGGTGCGGCAGTACGGTGGCGTGCCATTGCGCCTGGCCGCGGTGGAGTCGCCGTCGGGTAATAAGTCGGAGGGCCGGGCCACGGCCGACGCCGTGTACACCAGCATCATCGCCGACCTGACCGACGCCATCGCCAAGCTGCCCGCCAAGGCCGCCTACGCCGCCGTAGACGCCGGCCGCGCCACCAAAGGGGCTGCCGCCACCCTGCTGGCGTCGGTGTACCTCACGCGCAAAGACTACCCCAACGCCGTAATCCAGTTGCGTGCGGTGCGCGGCGGCGGCTACAGCCTGCTGCCGAGCTACCGCAGCGTGTTCGACCCGGCCAACAAGAACAACGCGGAGTCGATCTTTGAGATTCAGTACCTGGGCTCCCAGCCCGACCTTTCCAGTAGCTTCACGTTTGCGTTTGCGCCATACACGTCGGGCAGCCTCGTGACCGGCGATGCGGCCACGCCTACGCTGGACGTAGGCTCGGGCTGGAACATCCCGACCCCGGACTTAATTGCCGCCTACGAGACCGGCGACCTGCGTAAAGCTGCCTCGCTGGCCCTGGGCTACACCGACGCCACGGGCACCTTCGTGAGCGTGCCGTACATTACCAAGTATAACTTCGGCATCACGGCCCCGGGCCGTACCGACACCAACTACCCCGTACTGCGCTACGCCGCCGCGCTACTGATGCTGGCCGAGGCCCTGAACGAGCAGGGCTACGCGGCGGGTGGCGAGGCCTTTGCCGCCCTCAACGAGGTGCGCCGCCGCGCCGGACTTCCCGAAAAAACCGCCGCTACCGTGTCTGACCAAGCCCAGTTCCGCGCCGCCGTGCTGCAAGAGCGCCGCGTGGAGCTGGCCTTCGAAAACTACCGCTGGTACGACTTGGTGCGCACCGGTCAGGCCGTGGCCCTAATGAATGCTGAAGGGGTCCGCGAAAAAGCCTTGCATCCCACTTACCTCTCGGCCAACACCTACCAAGTGACGGAGAATAAGCTGCTGCTGCCCATTCCGCAACGCGAAGTGACCATTGACAAGCTTGAGCAGAACCCGCTGTAGGGCCCCGTGCTCCGGGCGTGGGGCCTCCATGCCCGGCTTGGTTTTTAATTTTCCACCTTCCGTTGCGAACCGCGAGCCGCTGGCCGTCTTTCAAGGGGGCCCGTCCGGGCCGGTTCGCGCTGGTAATCGCCTCCTTATGAAAAAACTGTTCATTTTCCTGTTTGCGGTGAGCCTGTTGCGCGGCACCGGGGCCGTCGCCCAGGTGCGGGTGCAAAACCTGCTGTGCGAAAACCTGGTCGATCCCATCGGCCTCGACGTGGCGCGTCCCCGCTTCAGCTGGCAGCTGCTGGCGGCGAAAGACCGACGCGGTGTGCGCCAAACGGCCTACGAAGTGCGGGTGGCCACCTCGGCGGCCGGGCTGGCCCAAGGGGGAGGCGCTGCGGTGTGGAACTCGGGCAAGGTGCTGTCCGATTCCTCGGTGAACGTCACCTACGCCGGCCCGGCCCTGCAAACGAACCGGCGCTACCATTGGCAGGTGCGGGCCTGGGACAACGCGGGCAAGCCCTCGGCATGGAGCGCGCCCGCCTACTGGCAAGTGGGCCTGCTGACGACGGCCAACTGGCAAGCGTCGTGGATTGGCCCCGGCTACGCTGAAGACTCGGTGCGGCGCCCCAGTCCGCTGCTGCGGAAAGAATTCACCGTTCGCAAAAAAGTGATGTCGGCCACGGCCTACATCACGGCCCACGGCTTGTACGAAGCCCAAATCAACGGCCAGCGCGTGGGCGACGCCTACCTCACACCGGGCTGGACGAGCTACCAGAAGCGCTTGGCCTACCAAGCCTACGACGTGACGGCCCTGATGAAAGACGGGGCCAACGCCGTGGGGGCCACCCTGGCCAGCGGCTGGTACCGGGGCTACATCGGCTACAAGCGCGACCACAACCTCTACGGCAAAGACGCGGCGCTGCTCTTCCAACTCCACCTCGCTTACACCGACGGCACCAGCGAAGAAGTGGTGTCGGACGGCAGCTGGCAAACTAGCAGCGAGGGCCCCGTTCGCTTCGCCGAGTTGCAGCGCGGCGAAACCTTTGACGCGCGCATGGAAAAAACCGGCTGGGCCCAGCCCGGCTACGACGCCCGTGGGTGGGCCCCGGCGAAGGTGCAGCCGTACACCAAGGATGTGCTGTTTGCCTCATTCAGCGAGCCGGTGCGCACGCACGAAAACTTTAAGGTTCTGAAAGTTACCAAATCGCCGAAGGGCGAAACCATCCTGGACTTTGGCCAGAACCTGGTGGGCTGGGTGCGCGTAAAAATCCGCGGCAAGGCCGGCGATAAGGTCACCCTCTCGCACTCGGAAGTGCTGGACAAGCACGGCAATTTCTACCTCGCCAACCTGCGTTCGGCCTCGGCCGAGGACACGTACTACCTGCGCGGCACGGGCCAGGAAGAGACGTTTGAGCCGCACTTCACCTTCCACGGTTTCCGCTACCTGCGCGTGGATGCGTTTCCGGGCGCGGTGCAGCCGGAGGATTTTACGGCCGTGGCCATCTATTCCGACATGCCGGCTACGGGCTCGTTCAGCTGCTCCAACCCACTCATCAACCAGTTGCAAAGCAACATCCAGTGGGGGCAAAAGGGCAATTTCCTCGACGTGCCCACCGACTGCCCGCAGCGCGACGAGCGCCTGGGCTGGACCGGCGACGCGGAGGTGTTCAGCAGCACGGCGGCCTACAATCGCAACACCAACAACTTCTTCGCCAAGTGGCTGCGCGACCTGGCCGCCGACCAGGGCCCCGATGGGGCCGTGCCGTTCGTAATTCCGGCGCTGGAATTTGCTTCCGGTAAAGTCCCCGTTGGGGCCGCCGGCTGGTCCGACGCGGCCACGGTCATTCCCTGGGATATGTACACCCTGTTCGGCGACCGCCGGACGCTGGCCGTGCAGTACCCGAGTATGAAGGCGTGGGTGAAATACATCCAAGACAAGAGCCGAAAAGACCTCTGGGACACCGGGTTTCAGTTCGGCGATTGGCTGGCCTACGACCTCGACGACGACAACGCCGGTCGCTCGGCCGTGACCAGCCACGCCCTGATTGCGCAGTGCTTCTGGGCCCACTCGACCCAGATTATGCTCGACGCGGCCACCGTGCTGGGCAAAACCGATGACGTGGCTGCCTACACGGCGCTGCTCCAGCGCATCAAGGCCGCTTACTTGCGCGAGTACGTGACGCCCGGCGGGGCCCTGATGTCGAACACCCAGACGGCCTACGTACTGGCCTTGCACTTCGACATGCTGCCCGAAAACCTGCGCGCCCAGGCCGCCGACCGCTTGGCCCTGAACGTAGCCGACTACGACAACCACCTCACCACGGGCTTCCTTGGCACGCCGTACTTGTGCCAAGTGCTGAGCCGTTTCGGCCACGCCGACGTAGCCTATAAGTTGCTGTTGCAGAAGACATATCCTTCGTGGCTGTACCCGGTGACGATGGGGGCCACCACGGTGTGGGAGCGTTGGAACTCGATGCGGCCCGACAGCACCTTTGCGCCCCCGTCCATGACCTCGTTCAACCATTACGCTTACGGGGCCATCGGCCACTGGCTGTACTCAACCGTAGCGGGGCTGAGCGTGGGGGCCCCCGGCTACCACACCTTCACCGTGCGGCCCCAGCCGGGGGGCGGCTTCACCCAGGCCACCGCCCAGCTCACCACCGTGTACGGGCCGGCCCTGGCCCGCTGGCAAACCAGTGACAACCAGATTGCGCTCGACGTGACCGTGCCGCCCAATGCCACAGCCACCGTGTATGTGCCCGCCGCTAGCGCCGACGTGGTGCGCGAGAGTAACCGGAAGCTCGACGCCGGCAAAGGGATGCGGCCTAGTCCGGCCGAAGGCGGCTACGTGCCGGTGAGCGTCGGCTCGGGTCAGTACCACTTCACCGCGCCCTGGCTTCCAAAAGCCACCGCCGCGCTAGGCTCCAAGTAAGGGCCAGGAGACCCTGCAACGCCGCACTTCTCATTTTGAACCAGTTTTTGATGCTCGCATTTCGCGCCCTGTTTGTCATTTGGTTGCTTGCGGTCCGGCGCGCAGTGCTTTTTAGCGCCAGCCTGCTGCTGGGGGCCCTGGCCGCCCGCGCTCAGGGCCCCGGCGCACCCGTTGGCTTGCGGTGTGAGTACCTCACCAACCCTTTGGGCCTAGACGCGCCCCGGCCCCGCCTGACCTGGCGGCTAGCCGATGGCCGGCGCGGGGCGGCGCAGTCGGCCTACCAACTCACCGTAGGCCCCGACTCGCTGGTCGTGGGCCAGGGCGGGGCCCCGGCGTGGACCTCCGGCAAGGTGCCCTCCGACCGGCAGCTGGTGGCCTACGTGGGCCCGGTCCTGCGGCCGTTCACCAAGTACTTCTGGCGGGTGCAGGTGTGGGACCAGGCCGGCGTGCGGGCCCCCGCGAGCCGGGTAGCCAGCTTCGAAACCGGGCTGATGAATCAGAAGAACTGGCGGGGTGCCTGGATTAGCGACACGCGGGACGTGGCCCTCAAACCGGCCCCCTACTTCCGAAAAACGTTCGACCTGCCCCCGAATACCAGGGCGGCGCGGGCCTACATCGCCGTGGGCGGTTTGTACGAATTGTACATCAATGGCCGCAAGGTGGGTAACCACCGCCTCGACCCGATGTACACCCGCTTCGACCGCCGCACATTGTACGTGACCTATGACGTGACACCCTACCTGCACGCCGGCAAAAACGCAGTGGGCGTGCTGCTGGGCAACGGCTGGTACAACCACCAGTCCACGGCGGTGTGGTACTTCCACGAGGCCCCTTGGCGTAACCGGCCCGCGTTCTGCCTCGATTTGCGCGTCACACACGCCGACGGCACGGCGACCACCATCAGTTCGGGCCTGAACTGGAAGACGGCCCTGAGCCCGCTGGTGTTCAATAGCATCTACACCGCTGAGCACTACGATGCCCGCCTGGAGCAACCCGGTTGGAATACGGCCGATTTTGACGACGCCAAGTGGAAGCCCGTTATACCGCGCGCCGCGCCGTCGGCTAACATCGTGGCCCAGGCGGTGCAGCCCATCCGCAACGTCGAAATGATTCCGGCGAAGGCCCTGGCCAAGCTCAACGACACCACCTACGTGTTCGACCTGGGCCGCAACATCGCCGGCGTCAGCCAAATCCGGGCCCAGGGGCCCTCGGGCACCGTCTTGCATCTCAAGCATGGCGAGCGGCGCTACCCCAACGGCCACGTCGACCAGTCGAACATCGACGTGCATTATCGGCCCACCGACAAGAGCGACCCGTTCCAGACGGACATTTTCACGCTGGGCGGCAAAGGGGAGGAGACGTTCATGCCGCTGTTCAACTACAAAGGCTTCCAGTATGTGGAGGTGACCAGCAGCCGGCCCGTTGCGCTGACGGCTGGCAGCCTAACCGGCTACTTCATGCACAGCGACGTGGCAGCGGTGGGCCAGGTAAAATCGTCCAACCCCACGATTGATAAAATCTGGTGGGCCACGAATAACTCGTACCTGTCCAACCTGTTCGGCTACCCCACCGATTGCCCCCAGCGCGAGAAAAACGGCTGGACCGGCGACGCCCACATCGCCAGCGAAACCGGCCTTTATAATTTCGACGGTATCACTATTTACGAAAAGTGGCTGGCCGACCACCGCGACGAGCAGCAGCCCAACGGCGTGCTGCCGTCCATCATCCCCTCCGACGGCTGGGGCTACGAGTGGGGCAACGGCCCTGACTGGACCAGTACCATCGCCATCATTCCCTGGAATATTTACTTGTTTTACGGCGACTCGAAGCTACTGGCGGACTGCTACGGCAACCTCAAGCGCTACGTGGACCACATCGACGCCATGAGCCCGGCGGGGCTGACTGACTGGGGCCTGGGCGACTGGGTGCCGGTGAAATCGAAGTCGCCCGTGGAACTGACGTCGTCCGTCTACTACTTCACCGACGCCTCCATCCTGGCCAAGGCCGCCAAGCTACTGGGCCATCCTGCCGATTACGCGCATTACGCGGCGCTGGCCCAGAAAATCCGAGACGCCATTAATACCAAGTACCTGAACCGGCAAACCAATCTCTACGGCAACGGCGTGCAAACCGAGCTGAGCGTGCCGCTGTACTGGGGCGTGGTGCCCGACGAGTTGAGGAGCCAAGTGGCGGCCAACCTGGCCCGCCGGGTGGCCGCCGACAACTACCACCTCGACGTGGGCCTGCTCGGTACGAAGGCCATCTTGGGGGCCCTGAGCGAGAATGGCCAAGCCGACGTGGCCTACCGCTTGGCCGCGCAGGAAACATTCCCGTCGTGGGGTTGGTGGATGGCCAACGGCGCGACGACCCTCTACGAAAACTGGTCTATCGACGCCAAGA
>JANPOR010000108.1:0-3092 GCA_031428075.1 Hymenobacter sp.
GTTTCGAGGCGCTCGTTTTGAGCGCTCACCAGCTCCCGGCGCTCGGTTTCCTGGGCCAGGGTCTGGGCCGAGAGCTGCTCGACCTGCCGCAGCTGCACCTCCAGGTGGCGGCGGGTGGCGGCAAAGTCGCGCGCCAGGTACACCGACATGCACACCGGCAGCAACAAAAAGCCGAATTGCATAGTGAGGGCATGGGCCAGCGAAGAGCCGGGAGGCCAGAGGTGGAACACATCATACGTCGCAAATACCTGCACCAGTATGGTAGACAGCACGCCCAGCGTCACCAGCCCGATGCCGGACTGCCGCCGCCACAGGGCGCGGCCCAGCACCCGCAGCATATCGACCCACGGCAGTACAAAAATGGCCAGCAACAACGGCTGCCGGGGCCACTCCTGAGCCTGGCTGGCGGGGTGCCAGAGCCACAAGCCCACCTGCACCGCGCGCAGCCCCAGCACCAGCGCCAACCAACGCCAGGGCAGGTAGCCCTCGCACACCGAGTAGAGGAAGGCCAGCAGCAAAATGGTATTGAGCAGGGTCGCGACCTCGAAGCCCAACTGGAGCCCCATCAGCAAGGCCACGTCCATCTCCGTGGCGCGGAAATACACGAGCAGGCTGGTAGCCGTGAGCATGCCCGCGTAGAGGCTGAAGTAGAGGTTGGCCCGCCGGGGCCGGTAAAACAGGAACAAGAAGAAGTGCAGCAGCGCCAGCACGCCGGTTCCCGTGAGGTTTACCAGGTGCAAGGAACGCAGGCGCATGACGCGCACCCGCTCGGCTTGTAGGCGCACAGCCGGGGCCACGTGCAGGGAGAAGCCGCCGTGGGGCGGCGGCCACGCCCCAAAACGGGCGTAGCGCACGGCCAGCAGGTGCGGCCCGGCCGTGCGCAGCAAAAACGGCAGCAGAAGGTAGCGCGGCTCCAGGCCCCGCGTCGTCTGGGCCGAGGTGCCTACGGTGCCGAAGCTGCCCAGCAGCTGCCCATCAAGATAGATTTCCGAGGCTCCCTGCTGCAACATGGCCAGCCCCAGCGCTTGGCCTAGCAGGGCCGAGTCGAGGGTGAAGCGCAGCCTAAAGCAGCCGGTGCCGCGCCAGCCGGGCGGCTCCTGGCCCACCAGAAAATTGGGGTCGGTGAGGAGCCAGCCAAGGTCGCTGGTGGCGGGGCGGGCCCAGCCCGGCGGCTGGCCCGGCTGGTAGCGCCAGCGCGCATCTAGGCCTTGCATGGCGGGGGAGTAGACCTGGGCGGCCGTGAGGTGGACCAGCGCACTATCGGGGGAGGAGGAAGCGAGGGCGGGCCGGCTTCGGTCGGCGGCGTCCGCAACCCGCCCGCCCAGCAGGCCGCTAACAACCACAAGCAGAACCAATAGAAAGCGCATTCTCAGGAGCAGTAGCGCCGGATGGCCGGCTAATATTCGCCAGACAAGATACAAGGTAATAAAAAATTAGAATAAAACTAGATTGTTCACTGACAAGGCTTCACGGTCGCTTGAGGGGGGTGGTCTTGCCTGCCAATACCACGCTCAAACCGGTCCCGTAACCTGCGCAAATGCATTTGCAACCTGCGCAAACGGGGCAGCCACGTGGCCAAACACATTTGCTGCCCCCGCAAATACCCGCCGTTGCCGGCCTCTCTTCTTTTGCAGCGGTCCAACTAGTCCGCTTTTGGCCTCCGGTGTCGGCCACGAAAGCCCTGCCGCTAGGCCTGCCAAGAGGGCCCTCTTTATCCGCTCCGTAGCTATGAAAACACCCGCTCGCCGCCGGGGAAGGCGAACCCGCGCCGGTCCTGATACCCGACTCCCCCGACGCATACTTCCCGAATTACCAGGCATCCCCGCCAACCAGCTTTTTTCAATCACTTCAACCCTACTTCCAACCCTGATGAAAAACGTCCAACACTCCTCTCTCTTTGCGTCGCGCCTCTTGCTGCTGGGCGTGCTTGTGGCCGCGTGCCAGAAAACGCCGACGCCAACCGAACCAAACGACAATGCGGGGCGCGACGTGGTGCTGGCCTGGAACCAGGCTAGCATGGTGGCTATCACGCGCATGACCAACCCGACCACCGGCTTTTTTGTACTGCCCCATATCGAGGGGCGGGCGTACGCCATCGTGAACCTGGCCATGTATGACGCACTGAACAGCATTGAGCAGAAGAATGCACCTTACGCCCTGCAAACCTCCTTGGTGCCCGGGGCCTCGCCCGACGCGGCAGTATGCACGGCCGCCCACGACGCACTAGTGGCGGTGCTACCCGCCCAAAAAGCCTACGCCGACTCGCTTTACCAAGCCATGCTGGCTAAAATCGGGGCCGACAACGCCAAAACCTTGGGCGTGACGCTGGGCCAGGCGGCGGCCCAGGCTGTGCTGGCGAAGCGGCTGAACGACGGGGCCGACGCGGCGCAAACGCCGTTTCCGATTGGTACTAATCCCGGCGACTACCAGTACACGCCGCCCTTCGACGGGCCGCCCTTCAACGGGTACTATGCGCTCTGCGGCTGGAGGGACGTGAAGCCGTTCATGCTGACGACGGCCGGTCAGTTTCGCGTCGGGCCGCCCCCGGCCCTGACGTCGACGGCATACGCGACCGATTTTAACGAGGTGAAGGCCCTGGGCGGGGGCACCAGCGCCACCCGCACGGCCGACCAGGCCGACATCGCGCGGTTCTGGCTCAACAACTCGGGACTGATCTGGAACCGCGTGGCCCGCACCGTGCTGGCCGCCCAGGGCCAGGGGGCCCACGCCACTGTGCGGCTGCTGGCCCTGCTGCAAATGGCCGAAGCCGACTCGTACGTGGCCATGTGCGACAGTAAGTTCATCTACAAGCGCTGGCGACCCGTCACGGCCATTCGCCTGGCCGCGAACGATGGCAACGCCGACACCGCGCCCGACGGGGCCTGGCTGCCCTTTGCGTTTCCCAACCCGCCCGATGCCGAATATCCCTCGGGCCACTCCATCGCGGGCGGGGCCGCCGCCGCCGTGCTGAAAAGCTTCTTCGGCACCGATGCCGTGTCGTTCACGATCACCAACAACGCCGGTAAAACCCGCAGCTATTCCAGCTTCAGCCAGGCCGCTGCCGAGAACAGCATTTCGCGCATGTACGCCGG
>JANPOR010000109.1:0-12960 GCA_031428075.1 Hymenobacter sp.
GTCCCGATGAACAGGGTGCCGTTGCCCCCGTCGCCGAATTTCTCGTTGGGGCCCAGTTCGGTGGGCCGTTCGGGCTGAATACCGCCGTCCATCCAATGCATCTTTACCTCGTGCTTGGTTTTATTAGTTTTGGGGAAGGTCAGCGTGACGTGGCTGGACGGCGGGCAGCTGTCGGGAAAGTACCCGCGCTTGAACTCGTCGACGTACACACTGCCCACGCTCGCCTGCACGGCCGTGGCGTATTCCAGGTTCAGCACGCGGAAGGGGGCTTCCATCAGATGACAGCCCATGTCGCCCAACGCGCCCGTGCCGTAGGCCCACCATCCGCGCCAATTGAATGGAATTAATTTGTCGACGTATTCGCGGTACGGAGCCGTGCCCAACCATAAGTCCCAATCCAGCTCCTTAGGTACGCTGGTGGGGGCCGTTGGCCAAGCAATGCCTTGGGGCCACACCGGCCGGTCGGTCCAGCAGTACACGGTGTGCACGTCGCCGATGAGCTTGGCGTCGTACCACTCCTGTAGCTGCCGTACCCCGTCGTTGGAGGCCCCTTGGTTACCCATCTGGGTCACTACCTTGTACCGTTTGGCGGCCTCGGTCAGGGCGCGGACTTCGTACAGGTCATGGGCAAGCGGCTTTTGCACGTACACGTGCTTGCCCAACTGCATGGCCGCCAAAGCCACGGGGGCGTGGTTATGGTCGGGCGTTGACACCGATACGGCATCGAAGTTCTTGGCTTCTTTATCCAATAGCTGTCGCCAGTCCTTATAGTATTTGGCCTGCGGAAATGCTGCTACTGACTTAGCCGCGCGGCGGTCGTCCACGTCGCACAAGTAGCCGATGCGAACCTTACCCGTTTTGGCAAACGCGGCCAAATCACTTTCGCCTTTTCCGCCCACGCCCACCCCGGCCACCACTAGCTGGTCGCTGGGGGCCGTGTAGCCCTTACCGCCCAGCACAAAGCGTGGTACAATCATGAAAGTGGCGGCCGCGGCTCCCTGCTTAAGAAACTCGCGTCGGGAAGGAACGTCAAAGAACTGACTCATGGGCTGCCTAGGAAAAATGAGGATTACCGGCCAAGGGATAGGTTGGCCGCGTGGAAGGTAAGGGATTGTGTGGTGAGGCGATTCGGCGGGCCGGAGCGCGGTAGCCGTTGTAACCGCATACTTCGCAGCTTGTGCGCAACAGGAGCTTGCCATGGCAGAGGGCCCCCGAAAGAACGTTTGCTACTTTTTTATTGTGTACAACGAGCAGTACCGAGCTGACATCCGCAGCGGCGGACCACTAGTTTTAGGTTGCAGGACGATTAGCTGGATGGCTTCAAAAATGGAATCAATCAGTTGCTTGTGCGCAATTAACGACGTTTTATGCGCAATTAACGTCATTATATTCTGCGATACGAGGAATTGCTGTATACTTGCTGCCGTCCGTTATTTCACCGGTCACGCCATTTGGCATTGCTTTGATTTAATCTCAACACGCAAGTCACAGGTAGCCACCTAACCGGGCACCACGAAAAGACTGGCCGTAATTTAAAAGCAAACTCACTAGCCCTACGAGCCATGAATCGGCGCACCGCGGTCAAAAATTTAGCCTTTATTGCCGGTGCGGTCGCGTTGCTGCCGGCCTGTTCGCACGCCCGCAAAGCCGAGCCGAAAGCTTCTGTTCCGCTTAAGCACCTGGAGGTAAGTGCGGCCCAGGAAAAACTTCTTGCCGAAGTCTGCGAAACCATCGTTCCCAAAACCGACACGCCGGGGGCCAAAGATCTAGGAGTACACCTGTACGTGTTAAAAATGCTCGATGACTGCTGTGAAAAGCAAGAGCAGCGGTCATTTATGGTCGGAATGTCGGAATTGGAATCGGTAGCCAAGCAGCAGTATGCCCAACCTTTTGTGGCTTGCAGCGCTCAGCAAAAGTTGAAACTACTGCAAGGTATCGAGCAACAAAAAACCACAGGAGATTTGGCGAGCTTCTACCATACTGCCAAGCGGCTGACTGTGGGCGGCTACACCAATAGCAAGTATTTCCTGACCACGCAGATAGTTTACGAGCTGGTGCCGGGCCGTTACAACGGGTATTTTCCAATCAAAAACATTAAATCGTCTCAGAATCGCAATGGCCAATCTTAACATTGACAGCGTAAAGGAGCAGACCTACGATGCCATTGTTATCGGCTCGGGTATGAGCGGGGGTTGGGCAGCGAAGGAGCTGACGGGCAAGGGCCTGAAGACGTTGGTGGTGGAGCGGGGGCGCGACGTGCGGCACCTGAAAGATTATCCTACCACCAACATGTATCCCTGGGAATTTCCCCACGGGGGCGCGGTGCCGTTGGACGTGCAGCAGGCCAACCCGGTCGCGAGCCGCTGCTACGCCTTCAAGGAGGATGCCATGCATTTTTTTGTAAAAGACGCGGAGCATCCATACGTGCAGGAAAAGCCGTTCGACTGGATTCGGGGCTACCAAGTGGGCGGCAAATCTTTGATGTGGGCCCGGCAGACCCAACGCTGGAGCGAGTTCGATTTTGAGGGCCCTGACCGCGACGGATTTGCCGTCGACTGGCCCATTCGATACCCTGACCTCGCGTCGTGGTACAGCTATGTCGAGAAATTTGCCGGTATCAGTGGCCATGCCGACGGTTTGCGGGAGCTACCTGACGGGGAATTTTTGCCGGCCTATCCTCTGAATTGCGTGGAGGATTATTTCAAGCAGCAAGTCAAGGAAAAATATGATAACCGCCACGTTATCAGTGCTCGTTGTGCGCACCTGTCAAAACCCAACCCCATTCATTACGAGCAGGGCCGGGTGCAGTGCCAGAACCGGGTACTGTGCCAGCGGGGCTGCCCCTTTGGCGGTTATTTCAGCAGCAATTCCTCTACCATTCCCTGGGCGCAGAAATCGGGACATCTGACGCTGAAGCCCAACCTGGTGGTGCAAGCCATTCTTTATGACGAGCAGAAGGGGAGGGCCACGGGCATCCGCGTAATCGATACACACACTAAGGCTGTGACGGAATACTACGCCCGCCTGCTTTTCGTGAACGCCGGGGCCCTGAATACCAACCTACTGCTGCTAAACTCCACTTCACACCGCTTTCCTAACGGCCTGGGCAACGACAACGGCCTGATGGGCAAGTTTGTGGCTTTCCATAATTACAGTGCCCATATTTCGGCCGATTACGACGGCTTTCCCGGTTTGACCACGGACGGCCGCAATCCGGCCGGTGGTGGCTACATACCCCGCTTTCGGAACGTGTTTAAGCAGGAAACCAAGTTTTTGCGCGGCTACGCCGCTGGCTTTCAGGCGTCACGTAACTTAGACCATACCGAGCACGCCATCGGCGAGGGCTTCAAAAACAGCCTGCAACACCCGGCATTTGGGCCCTGGAAGGTGGGCTCGCACATGATGGGCGAAACCATTCCCAAGGAAACCAACTACGTGCGCCTCGACCCGCACCGCACGGACGAGTGGGGCATGCCATTGCTGGCCATTTCCGTGGCCTACGACGACAACGACGCTCAAATGAAGCAGGATTTCTTCGAGCAGTTCACCGACATGTTTACTAAGGCCGGGTTTACCAACGTTCAGACCCAGAGTACGGGCCAAGCCCCGGGCTTGGACATCCACGAAATGGGCGGGGTGCGCATGGGCCACGACCCCAAAACATCGCTCCTGAACCAGTGGAACCAGCTGCATGCCTGCCCCAACGTATTCGTGACCGACGGGGCCTGCATGACGTCCACCTCCACCCAGAATCCTTCGCTGACCTATATGGCCTTGACGGCCCGAGCCGTAGACTACGCGGTGAAGGCCGCGGGCCGCAAGGAAGTGTAAGGCCCTGCCTACGGATACTGGCAATGGCTCAATCGTTTTCGCCGTTAGAAAAGGCCAAAACGAATTGATGGGCCTGAATAATTGGAAGCTAAAAACCGATGCACTTCACGTGTAAAATATGAATAAGCCGTTGGTTGTCAAAATATTGTTCATTTCGCTGTTAAATGCGTCCCTGACGAAAATAGCAGTGGCTCAAACGGTGAAAACTTCCGCCGTCTACCAGCCTGCCAACCGCGTGCAAACAGCCAACGGCCTGCTCGAGGGAACTGCGGTCGCCGGTGGCATTCGCGTGTTTAAGGGGGTGCCGTATGCCGCGCCGCCCGTGGGGGCCCTGCGGTGGCAAGCCCCGCAGCCCGCCCCGCGATGGACGAACGTGCGCCCGGCCACGCATTTTGGGCCGCGGGCCATGCAGTTGCCCTTGTTTAGTGACATGAACTTTCGCTCCAACGGCGTAAGCGAGGACTGCCTTTACCTGAATGTGTGGACGCCCGCTAAGGCCGCCCGCGACAAATTGCCGGTGCTGGTTTACTTCTACGGGGGCGGCTTCGTGGCCGGCGACGGATCTGAGCCGCGCTACGACGGCGAAAGTATGGCCCGGCAGGGCATGGTGGCTGTGACTGTAAACTATCGGCTCGGCGTGTTCGGCTTCCTGGCCCACCCAGACCTGTCCCGCGAATCGCCGCACCACGCCTCGGGCAATTACGGCTTGCTCGACCAGAGCGCTGCCCTGCAGTGGGTGCAGCAGAACATCGCCGCTTTCGGCGGTGACCCCGCACAAGTAACGATTGCTGGCGAGTCGGCGGGTTCATATTCGGTCAGCGCCCAAATGGCGTCGCCTCTGTCAAAGACGCTGTTTGCGCGGGCCATTGGCGAAAGCGGATCGCTGCTCACGTTGGGCCCGGGGCCTTTGTCGTTGGCCGAAGCCGAACAAAATGGGACGGCCTTTGCCGCTAGCATCGGAGCGATTTCGCTGGCGGCGCTGCGCGCCGTGCCGGGCCAGCAACTACTCGACGCCACGGGCCAGTCCGGAGCCCCGCGCTTCACTGTTGCCGTGGACGGGTACTTTTTAACGCAGTCGCCTGTCGCGACGTTTGCTGGGGGCCAGCAGGCACACGTGCCGCTGCTGGTCGGCTGGAACTCGCAGGAAATGGGTTACCAAGCGCTGCTCGGCGCGGAGCCCCCCACGCCCGAAAACTTTTACCAGGCGGTGCAGAAGCTCTACGGCAGCCGCGCTGAGGAGGTCCTGAGGCTTTATCCGGCTGCCACGGCCCCGGAAGCCGCACAGTCGGCCACCGATCTGGCCAGCGACCGTTTCATTGCCTATGGCACTTGGAAATGGGCCGATATGCACGGACAAACCGGTGGCCAGCCGGTGTATCGTTACCTTTTCGGCCGTTCCCGCCCGGCTACAACGGCCAAAACAGGCAGTGCCCCCGTCACTTCAGCAGGTGGGGGAAGCAAGCAGGCCGCAACAGCCCCCGAGCTGCCAGCTCAGGGAGCCGTGCACTCGGCGGAAATTGAGTACGCCTTGGGTAACCTCGCCACTAATAAAGTGTATGCTTGGACGCTCAACGATTACGGGGTATCGGAAACCATGCAGCACTATTTTGCCAATTTCATTAAAACCGGCAACCCGAACGGGCACGGCTTGCCCAGTTGGCCAGCCGCTAAGAGCGGCACCGATGCCCAGATCCTTTACCTGAACGTCACGACGCGAGCTGAGCCGGAACAGCACCGGGCCCGCTACTTGTTTATGGACCAACAACCTGCGAAATAAATAATCGCATGGCTGCCTTTTTAAACAACCTTTTTTACAAAAACAGCGGAAGCATGTCAAGTGCTCCAACGGTCACAACACCACTTGTTCTTTTTCACACATCACTTGAAAGCAAGCAGTAGGCACGGTTCAGAACTCCGCAACGTGCCTCATGCGCAATCGATTGGTGAGTGATGATTTCCTTTATATTTGTCCCTAGCCTGTGGTACGACATAGGGTCTTGTATTCGCGCGCGGCTTCCTTCGCTCACTACTCCAACCTCTTTCTTTGCTAATAATTTATGGAAAACAACACGTATGATGCCATCGTTATTGGTTCGGGTATTTCGGGCGGATGGGCGGCTAAAGAACTGACGGAAAAAGGATTGAAAACAATCATGCTGGAGCGGGGGCGCAATGTTGAGCACGTCAAAGACTACGTCAACGCTAACAAGGGCCCCTGGGAGTTTCCGCACCGAGGCGGCAAAACTCAGCAGATGATAGAGGACTACCCGGTTCTGAAGCGGGATTACACCCTGAACGAAAGCAACCTGGATTTTTGGGTCAACGAAAAAGAAAGCCCTTACGTGGAGATTAAGCCCTTCGATTGGTTCCGGGGCTACCAAGTAGGCGGGCGGTCTTTGATGTGGGGCCGGCAGTCGTACCGTTGGAGCGACTTCGACTTTGAAGCCAACGCTAAGGACGGCATCGCCGTGGACTGGCCCATCCGGTACCAGGAACTGGCCCCCTGGTATAGTCACGTTGAGAAATTTGCCGGCATTAGCGGGTCCAGAGATGGATTGCCGCAGCTACCCGACGGCGATTTTATGCCGCCCATGAACATGAACTGTGTGGAGAAAGACGTGGCGGCCCGCGTCAAAGCGAATTATAAAAACCGACACGTGGTCATCGGTCGGACGGCCAACATCACGATGCCACACCACAACCGCATCAACTGTCAGTACCGCAACAAGTGCTGGCTCGGCTGCCCATTTGGCGCGTATTTCAGCACCCAGTCGGCGACGCTACCCGCTGCGGTGGCCACCGGCAACCTCACGGTGCGGCCATTTTCCATCGTCACCAAAATCCTTTACGACAAAAACACCAAGCGAGCTACTGGTGTGGAAGTGCTGGACGCCCAAACCAACCAAACCATCGAGTACCGCGCCAAAATCATTTTTCTCAACGCCTCCACGCTGAATTCGGCCTGGGTGCTGATGAACTCCGCCACTGATGTTTGGCCTGGGGGCCTGGGCAGCAGCAGCGGCGAGCTGGGGCACAACATCATGGACCATCATCTTCGGGTGGGGGCCCACGGCGATGCCGAGGGCTTCGATGACAAATATGTGTACGGGCGCCGCGCCAATGGCATTTACGTGCCGCGCTTCCGCAACTTGTTTGGCGATAAGCGCGACTACATCCGGGGTTTTGGCTACCAGGGTGGGGCCGGACGCGAGGGCTGGAGCCGCGAAATCCCGGAAATGAGCATCGGCGGCGAATTCAAGGATGCCCTCACCGAGCCGGGCAAGTGGACAATGGGCTTGGGGGGCTTTGGCGAAACGCTGCCCTATCACGACAACTACGCTTACCTCGACAAAAACAAGAAAGATAAGTGGGGTCTGCCCGTGCTGGCCATTGATGCCCATCTTCGCGACAACGAGCGAAAAATGCGCATCGACATGAAGCAGGACGCGCAGGAAATGCTGGAAAAGGCGGGCATGAAGAATGTCAAGGGCTACGACAGCGAGATGGCCCTGGGGGCCGGCATCCACGAAATGGGCACGGCGCGCATGGGTAAAGACCCCAAAACGTCGGTGTTGAACAAACACAACCAAGTGTGGGACGCCCCGAACGTGTACGTAACGGATGGGGCCTGCATGACCTCCGCCGCTTGCCAAAACCCCTCGCTGACCTACATGGCCCTCACCGCCCGGGCTGTGGATCACGCCGTGGGCGAACTCAAGAAACAAAACGTTTAAGCCCCGCTTTTATGGATCGTAGAGACGCCCTCGCCCGCGTGGCCCTCCTGATGGGTGGTACCGTCATCGGAGCCGATTTTTTTCTGAGCAGTTGCTCCTCGCCCGTCAAAGAGGACGCTAAAGCTGCGCAAAAGGCTGCCGCGGAACAATCCCTCCTCAGCCTAGACCAAACGCATTTGCTCGACGAAGTAGGCGAAACCATTCTGCCTGCTACTCAGACACCGGGGGCCAAAGCAGCCCGGGTCGGCCGCTTCATGGCCGTGATGGTGCGCGACTGCTACACCTCCGCCGACCAAAAAATATTCATGAATGGCTTGACGCAACTCGACAAGGACTGCGTGAAACAAAACGGCAAGGCCTTTCTCGCGTGTGATGCCGCCCAGCGCACCGCCTTCCTGACGGTTCTGGACAAAGAACAGAAAGCTTTTACTACCCACCAGCGCCCCGACGACCCGGCTCATTATTTCCGGATGATGAAAGAGCTCACGCTGCTGGGCTATTTCACGTCGGAAGTAGGCGCCACGAAGGCCCTGCGCTACTTGCCCGTGCCCGGCCGCTACGACGGCGACGTGCCATATAAGAAAGGCGACAAAGCCTGGGCCACCACTTAAGAAAGGCCAGAGAGCACCGACCGCCCATAAAAATGCCCCGCGCATTTTCTAATCCCTTGCTTATGACCCCCGCCATCCGCTTTAAGCTGTCGTTGATGATGTTCCTGGAGTTTTTTATCTGGGGGGCTTGGTTTGTCACGCTGGGTACGTACCTGCTGCAAAATCTGCATACTAGCGGCATCCAGGTGGGAGTAGCTTTTCTAACCCAGTCCATCGGGGCTATTGTCGCGCCCTTCGTCATTGGGTTAATTGCGGACCGGTTTTTCTCGGCGCAGAAGATACTGGGGGTTTTGCACCTAGCGGGGGCCGTGCTACTGTGGCAGGCAGCGGGGGCCACCGATTTTGGGGCGTTTTACCCGTATATACTTGTATATATGATTTTATACATGCCCACGCTGGCACTGGTTAACTCCATATCCTTTAGGCAGATGCAGAATCCGCAGCAGGAATTTGCGACCATCCGGGTGCTGGGTACCGTAGGCTGGATTGTAGCTGGCCTCACCATCGCCAAGCTGGGCTGGGAACAGAGCGGCACGCTGGGCCTCACCCTCAAAATGGCATCGGGCGCGTCCGCGCTGCTCGGGGCCTTCAGCTTTTTGCTGCCCCCTACGCCGCCCATTAAGAAAGCAGGCCCCACCACCGTGGGCGACCTATTGGGCCTAGATGCTATTCGGCTCCTGAAAAACCGCTCGTACCTGGTTTTTTTCCTGGCGTCAGTGGCCATTTGCGTGCCGCTGTCCTTTTACTACGGCTTCACCAACCCGTTTCTGAACGAAGTGGGCATGAAATCGGCGGCCGGCGTGCAGAGCCTGGGCCAGGTGTCGGAGGTGCTGTTTATGCTGCTCATTCCGGTGTTTTTTGTCCGGCTGGGCGTTAAAAAAATGCTGGCCATCGGCATGTTGGCTTGGGTGGTGCGTTACGTCTTCTTCGCCTACGGCAACGGCGATAGCACCTACTGGATGCTCATTGCGGGCATCGTGCTGCACGGCATTTGCTACGATTTCTTCTTCGTGACCGGGCAGATTTATACCGATAATCTAGCTGGTGAGCAGTCGAAAAGCGCCGCTCAGGGCTTTATCACGCTGGCCACCTACGGCGTGGGCATGCTGATTGGCTCGTTGCTCTCGGGCCAGATTGTGGACGCCCACAAAACCACCGGTGAGTTGCACGACTGGCACACCATCTGGCTCATCCCGGCCGCTATTGCGGCGGCGGTGCTGGTGGCGTTCCTGCTTCTTTTCAAGGACCAGCACGTGAGTGCCCCGGTCGAGGAGATGAGTTTTGCCGAAACTAAAGCCCGCTTGGAGGTATAATTAATCGGTTGAAAACATAGAACGTCGTACTTCTTGTCGTCAGCATGACGTTCTTTTGACTCCTGGGAATTGCTTATGAAATTACGATTGGGTATGATTGGCGGGGGCACCGGGGCCTTTATTGGGGCCGTACATCGCCTGGCGGCCAACCTCGACGGCCTGTATGAACTCACGGCCGGCGCGTTTAGCGGCGACGCGGCCAAGTCGGCGGCTACCGGCGTGCTGCTGGGCCTGGCCCCTGACCGTGTATATGGCTCGTTCCAGGACCTCATCAACCACGAAAAGCAGCGGCCCGTGGCCGAGCGTGTGCAGGTTATCGCCATTGTGACGCCCAACTACCTGCATTTTGAGCCTGCCAAGCTGGCCCTCGAAAACGGTTTCCACGTCATCCTCGACAAGCCGATGACTTTCTCGCTGGCCGAAGCCAAGCAGTTGCAAGCGGTTGCTGAAGCCAGCGGCTGCCTGCTCTGCCTCACGCACACCTACACCGGCTACCCCATGGTGAAGGAGGCCCGGCAGCTGCTGGCTGCCAATACGTTGGGCCCCATCCGCAAGGTCTACGTGGAGTATCCGCAGGGCTGGCTGAGCCGGTTTGAGGAAGGCGGCGATAATAAGCAGGCCGCTTGGCGCACCGACCCCGCCCGCAGCGGCGTGGCCGGCGCGATGGGCGACATCGGCACGCACGCCTTTAATTTATTAGAGTATGTAACTGGTTTGCAAGTAGTTAAGTTGTGTGCTGATATTAATAAAGTAGTAGCCGGGCGGCAGCTTGACGACGACGGGGCCGTGCTGCTGAAACTTAACAACGGGGCCAGCGCCGTGCTTATGGCCTCACAAATCGCGGCCGGGGAGGAGAATAACGTCAAAATCCGGGTGTACGGTGAAAAGGGGGGCTTGGAATGGCAGCATTCCGATGCTAACACGCTGCTAGTAAAGTGGCTGGATAAGCCCGCTGAGATTCGACGGACCGGTACCGACTACGTGGGCTCCTATGCACGGCACAACACCCGCACCCCGGCCGGCCACCCTGAGGGCTACCTCGAGGCCTTTGCCAACCTTTACCGCAATTTCGCTTTGAGCTTGCGAGCAGAGCTTTCGGGCCAAACCGCGTCGCCAGAGGCCTTAGATTATCCAGGCCTTGAGGAGGGCGTGCGGGGCATGGCCTTCATTGAGAACGTAATAGCCTCGGGCCAGTCGGATAAAAAATGGACTGATTTTGTAGTCTGATACCTATGACCACCATAAAAGGACCCGCCATTTTCTTAGCCCAATTTATCGGCGACGAGGCCCCATTCAACAGCCTGGAATCCATCTGTGCTTGGGCTAAAAGCTTGGGGTACAAAGGTGTGCAGCTGCCGACGAACGACCCGCGCTTTATTAATTTGCAATTGGCGGCTGAAAGTCAAACCTACGCCGACGAAATCAAAGGTAAAGTCGGGGCTGCCGGGTTGGAAATAACTGAGCTTTCGACCCATTTGCAGGGCCAGTTGGTTGCCGTCAACCCGGTGTACGACCAGCTATTCGACGGTTTTGCGCCACAAGCCTATCGCAACAACCCCCGGGCGCGGCAGGAGTGGGCCGTGCAGCAATTGAAATACGCTGCCCAAGCCTCGCAAAACTTGGGGCTGGCGGCGCACGCCACCTTCAGTGGGGCCTTACTCTGGCCTATGATGTACCCCTGGCCCCAACGCCCGGCTGGCTTGGTCGACACGGCTTTTTCGGAGCTGGCCCGCCGTTGGCTGCCCATTTTGGATACCTTTGACGCGTGCGGCGTGGACTTGTGCTACGAAATTCATCCTGGCGAAGATCTGCACGACGGCATCTCTTACGAGCGATTTCTGGACCAAGTAAAGCAGCATCCGCGCGCATGCTTGCTCTACGATCCTTCACATTTCGTGCTGCAATGCTTGGATTACCTCGAATACATCGACATTTATCACGAGCGCATCAGGATGTTCCATGTGAAGGATGCCGAGTTCAACCCTACTGGTCGCCAAGGGGTGTACGGCGGCTACCAGAACTGGATTGACCGGGCTGGCCGCTTTCGCTCGCTAGGCGACGGTCAAGTCAACTTCAAAGCCATTTTTAGCAAGCTTGCTGCCTACGATTTTCTTGGCTGGGCTGTGCTGGAGTGGGAATGCGCCCTTAAGCACCCAGAAGACGGTGCCCGCGAAGGGGCGACATTTATCCGCGACCACATCATTCGGGTTACGGACAAGGCTTTCGATGACTTCGCCGCTACTGTCCCCAACCCGGACTTTAACAGAACTTTGCTAGGATTATAATCGCCGTCCCATGAAAAAAATTGCCCAATTTCTCAGTTTAGGTGTTCTGCTCGCTGCCTGCGAGTCGGGCCCTAAAAAAAGCGAAGCCATGGAAGCTGGTGTGAAAGCCGCTTCTTCTGCGGAACTGAACAGCGATAGTGCCTCGGCGGCCAACCTCACAGCCGTGGCCCATCAGCCCCAAGTAGATACAAGCGTGAATAAAATAGGTACTGAACATACCGGCGGCTTAGTGGCCAATGGCGCGAAGCTGATAACTGCCTCCGACTGCGCGGGTTGCCACAAGGAGCGCGAAAAGCTGTTGGGACCCGCCTACGTGGCGGTTGCACAAAAATACCCGTCCACCGAAGCTAATATTACCATGCTCGCGAACAAAATAATTCAAGGTGGCAAAGGTAATTGGGGCGAAATTCCCATGACACCGCATCCCGGCTTATCGGTGGGCGATGCCAAAGAAATGACAAAGTATATTCTGAGTTTAAAATAAGGGTCTTGATATTTTCGCTCCGCTCACACGCAGTTGGCGTGGGACTCTGCCGCGCGCCAACTGCGTGTGAGCAGTTTATGATTTACATTAATGTATTAAATACGGTCCAAACAATCGCGCGATGACAATGTACCCAAACCGCCGAACAGTGATTAAAAACGTGCTGGCTGGAACGGCCGCGGCGGGTGCGGTGGGTGCGCTAAGCTCTTTTATGCCAGCGGAAAACCAAATGGAAGCCGGTGAATTAAAAAACAACATCAACCATTCGGTATGCCGCTGGTGCTACAATGATTTGTCGCTCGATCAACTATGTGCTACTGCTAAGAGCATTGGCCTCAAAGGCATTGATCTAGTAGGGCCCAAGGATTGGCCAACGCTAAAAAAATACGACCTCGACTCGCCCATGTGCAACGGGGCCGAGATAAATCTGACCGATGGGTTTAATGATCCGCAGTACCACGCCACGCTCCAGAAGAACTATGCGGCGATGATTCCTTTGGTAGCGCAGGCAGGCTATAAGAACTTAATATGCTTCAGCGGTAGCCGCCGCGGCAAGGACGACGAAACCGGTTTGGCTAACTGCGTGCAAGGCCTGCAGCCGTTGCTTGAGCTCGCCGCGAAGCATAAAGTGGTTTTGGTCATGGAGCTGCTTAACAGCAAGATTGACCACAAAGACTACCAGTGTGACCGCACCGCTTGGGG
>JANPOR010000110.1:0-5953 GCA_031428075.1 Hymenobacter sp.
GGATGAACCAGTCGCGGAAGTTGCGGAACGGGATGACGCCCCCGGTCCAGTGCCAAAAGTCGTAGCGTCCGGCGGGTAGCTCTAGGCACAGGTCGAAGCCCACCATCAGTACAGCCGCCACCAGGGTGCGGGCTAGCTCGCCCAGCGGCAGACGCCGGGCCAGTACCCCGGCCAAGTAGGTCGTCGTCACCCAGCTCAGGGCGATGAGTGGGGGCACGTCGAGCCACTTGGGGCCCAGCGTGTCGCCATAGGCGTAGTGCCCGAACAGGGCCCCGGTGTGCACGCCTACTACTTCGGCCGTGTAGCCTAGCAGCCCCACCGCGAGGCAAAACTGCCAGAACGCCGCGTTGCGCCCCGGCTGAAACGCCACCAGCAGCGCCGCCGACAGCAGCAGGGTGAGGGGGGTGAACCGGAGGTAAAAATCGGGGTCGTGCGAGTAGAGCAGCCCCACCAGCCCCGTGGCGTGGAACAGCAGCACTAGCCCCTGCGCCGCCCGCAACCGGTTGGCGTTGACCGCTAGCGGCGGGAAAGAATCGGACATCAGCAAACGGTAGAAATTTTAAGGGGCCCCCGGCCGCCGGCAAAATTAGGGCAAATGCCGCCCGGTTCCTTTCGGTGGTTCTGCCCGATCTTTGCAGACATGATTCTTCGCGCCGACCACTTGGTAAAAAAATACAAGGCCCGCACCGTCGTCAACGACATGAGCGTGACCGTGGAACAGGGCGAAATCGTGGGCCTACTGGGCCCCAACGGGGCAGGCAAAACCACCTGCTTCTACATGATGGTGGGCATGGTGAAGCCTAACGGGGGGCGCATCTTTCTGGACAACACCGAAATCACGACCATGCCCATCTACCAGCGGGCGCGGCTCGGGGTGGGCTACCTGGCCCAGGAAGCCAGCGTGTTCCGGGACTTGAGCGTGGAAGAAAACATCCTGGCCGTGCTGGAAATGACCAGCATGCCCAAAAAAGCCCGCCTCGACAAAACCGAAGAGCTGCTCCACGAATTCAGCCTCACGCATGTGCGCAAAAACCTGGGCAAGGTGCTGAGTGGCGGCGAGCGGCGGCGCACCGAAATCGCGAGGGCCCTGGCCGTCGACCCCAAGTTCGTGCTGCTCGACGAGCCCTTTGCCGGCGTCGACCCAATCGCGACAGAGGAAATCCAGGGCATCGTGTCCAAGCTCAAGCACCGCAACATCGGCGTGCTCATCACCGACCACGACGTGAACTCGACTCTCAGCATCGTGGACCGCGCCTACCTGCTTTTTGAGGGCAAGTTGCTCAAAGCTGGCACCGCCGAAGACTTAGCGGGCGACGAAACCGTGCGTCGCGTGTATCTGGGCAAGAATTTCGAGCTGAAGCGAAACGTATGAGTTGAATATGAAAATCAGGAAGTGCGGGGAATTAAGAGGCCATCATGCTGAGGGCAGTGAAGCCTTTCTACCGCATGATTAATCTAACCGGTTAAGTCACTTACGCAGAAGAGATGCTTCACTTCGTTCAGCATGACGTTCTTTTAGCCTTCGTTGTTTAACCTTTCTTTTCCCGTGCTTGACCAGTTCCTCGCCGCCGCTGTGCAGCTCGAAAGTCGTCCCAGGCTGGCGCGGGTGTTGGCGCAGCCGCACGCAATGCAGGCGCGGGTTTTGCGCTATTTGTTGCATCGGGCTCGGCACACGGCCTGGGGCCGTCGCTACAGATATGCCGAGGGCCCCACGGCGGCCGAGTTTGCCCAGCGCGTGCCGGTGAGCACCTATGAGCAGCTTTATCCGGAGTTGGAAAAAGTGTTGCGCGGTGAGACCGACGTGTTGTGGCCTGGCCGACCGCAATGGTTTGCCAAAAGCAGCGGCACTACCAACGCCCGCAGCAAGTACGTACCCGTGACACCCGAGAGCCTACGTCAGGGCCACTATCGTGCGGGGCGCGACATGTTGGCCCTTTCTACCTTCCTCTACCCCGGGCACCGGTTGCTAGCCGGCCGCACGCTCTCACTGGGTGGCACCCACACGCCCAATCCCTTCCGGCCCCAGGAACCGGCCTCGCGCGTGGGCGATGTGTCGGCCCTCATCGTGCAACAGTTGCCGGCTTGGGCACAAGGCCTGCGCACCCCGCCCCTGCCCCTCGCCCTACTCGACGAGTGGCAAGACAAAGTAGAGCGCATTGCCCGACACGCGTTGCGCCAGGACGTGCGTGTGCTGGCCGGGGTGCCCACCTGGATGCTGCTGCTGCTGCGCCGCGTGGTGGAACTGGCCGGGGCCGATGACATCACCCAGGTGTGGCCCCGGCTGGGATTGTTTTTGCACGGGGCGGTAGCGTTTGGGCCCTACCGCGAGTTGTTCCGGCAGCTGATTCCAGGGGAGCAGATGCAGTACCTGGAAATTTATAACGCCACCGAGGGCTACTTCGCCCTGCAAGACCAGCCCGACAGCGAAGACCTGCTGCTGCTGCTCGACCACGGCATCTACTACGAATTTTTGCCCGCCGACCAGTGGGAGGCCCTTAATCCGCGCCCCGTGCCGCTGCACGAAGTGGCCCTGGACCGGCCCTACGCATTGGTCATCAGCACCAACGCTGGGCTGTGGCGCTACGTGGTGGGCGACACTGTGCGCTTCACCAGCCTGGGGCCCTACCGGATGCGCATCACGGGACGCACCAAACACTTCCTCAACACGTTCGGCGAGGAAGTGGTAGTTGAGAATGCCGAAGCCGCCGTGGCGGCCGCCAGCCAGGCTACCGGCTGCCGGGTCCACGACTTCACGGCCGCCCCGGTGTACTTCGCCGCTGGGCGCGGCGGCGAAGTACACCGGGGCGGCCACGAGTGGGCCGTAGAGTTGGCCCCCGGGGCCCCAGCGCCCGACGCCGACCGCTTCGCAGCCGTGCTCGACGCCACGTTGCGCCGCCTCAATTCCGACTACGACGCCAAGCGCCACCGCGACCTGGCCCTGGCCCCGCCCCTGCTGCGGATGCTGCCCCCGGGCACGTTTGCCCGCTGGCTGGCGGGGCAAGGCAAGCTCGGCGGCCAGCACAAAGTGCCCCGTTTGCTCAACTCGCGGCTAGTACTCGAGCAGGTGCTGGCCGTGGCCGCCCGGACCACCTTATAACCTCAGCATTGAACTTGTAAGAGTACAGTCCAAGTTCTACATTTACTCGTAGATAACTGCCACACAGTAGGAACGACATTAGGTTTTTATGATTTTTTCCGGCGGTGTGGCGGCCGGGGTTTAGCGTCACTCTAAGGTTCTGCTTAATACTCTTCCCTGTGCCCACCCACCTGCCCACCCGCGATTCGCGCCGCTGGCGCCGCGCTGCCCACCGCAGCTACTTCATTAACAACACCGAAAACCGCTCGTACCTATGGTTGCTGGTCGCTACCGTAGCGGTGGTGCTGAGCGTCGTTGGGGCTCTAGTGTTCAGGTCACTGGTGAGCGATGGAACCCTGGATCAATCGGCTGCCTTCGAACAGCGGCCCTAGCTCGGGGCGGGGACGCAGTTCGCGCGAACTTGCTACTGTTTACTCGTCGAGCAGGCCGCCCACTAAGCCACCCAGCACGCTGCCGCTTTCCTTCTGGGCGTTGCCGCCGGTGGGGGCCAACGCCCGGATGAGCTTTTTCACCGGCATCGACTGCAGCCACACCCGACCGGTGCCACGTAGTGTGGCCAGCAACAGCCCTTCGCCCCCGAAAACCATCGATTTCAGTCCTCCGGCTCGGGCTACGCTAAATTCTAGGCCCGGCTCGAACGCCACCACGCAACCCGTGTCGACGCGCAGTACCTCGTTGCGAAGTTGTTTTTCGATGATGGTGCCGCCGGCGTGTACGAAGGCCTTGCCGTCGCCGGTGAGCTTTTGCAGGATAAAGCCCTCGCCCCCAAACAGGCCCGACCCCGACTTTTGGTTGAAGTGCAAACTGAGCTTGGTGCCCCGGGCGGCGGCCAGGAACCCATCTTTCTGCACGATGAGGCCCTGGGGCAGCGTACCCAAGTCGACCGCGATGATAGTGCCCGGGTATGGAGCCGAAAACGCTACTTTGCTCGTGCCAGAACCGCCGCGGTGGGTGAAGTGAGTTAGAAACAGTGACTCGCCCGTGAGCAGGCGCGTACCGGCCGAAAACAGTTTTCCCAGCAGCCCTTGATCGGGCTCGGAGCCGTCGCCCATTTTGGTTTCGAAGGCGATGGCCTCTTCCATGTACACCATGGCACCGGCCTCCGCGATAACGGTTTCGTTGGGGTCCAACTCGATTTCCAGCACTTGGATACCGGTGCCGAGGATGCGGTAATCTACGTCGTGCGAGGTCATGGCGGCAGGGCCGGGGTACGCGGCCGGCGGTAAAGGTAGTGGGCCCATGTAAGCGATAAACCGGCCCGGCCGCTATTCTTCGGTGGGTAGCTCGCCGCGGGTTTCGGCGGCTTCGGCGGCGGCGTCGCCCGTGGTTTTCTTGCGCTTGGCTTCACGGCTGGTGCGGCGCATGAAGTCCTCATCAGTTTCTTCGGGCTCGGGGGCGATGTCTTCGTCGTCTTCGACTTTTTCGCCGAACTGTCCGGCGCGGTCCACCAGCTTTTTGTCGCGCACGTGGCGGCCCAAGAACTGGTTTATTTGTTCGATGCTGTAGTTAGAGGTGATTTCGCCCAGCGGGTTCACCCCAATCTCAAAGCCTTCCAACTCTTTGTGGACACGGGCCTTTTTGTCGGGGTCGGGGGCCGTTTTTTTGGGTTTGACTGGTTTTTTGGCCATGAGGATAAAAGTAGAGTGTGCGTAAGGTGCCCACGGCTGTACGGCCCCGCCCCGGCGCGGGATGCCCCGGCAGGCCAAACCGGTATTCGCCCGCAAGACCAAGCCGGTTTCTGTGGCCCACGACATAATGCAAAGCCCCCACGGAACAGCCCCGCGCTAAGTGCGAGGCTGTCCCGTGGGGGCTTTATAAACTGAAGGGCGTTATTCCGCAGCAGTCACCGATTGGCGCACCGTGAACCGTCCTTGCTGACTGGACAATTGAAAGAGGTACACGCCCGCGGGCAAGGCCGGGATCACCACTTCAGCGCGGTCGGGGGCCACTGCCTGCCCAAACACCTTGCGGCCCGTTACATCCAGTACCGTGAAACGGCTGCTGGCGTCCAACGCGCCCTGAATGAGGTAGTGCCGGGCCAGGGCCGTGCGCACCAGCCAGTCGCCCGGGTGGCGGATCGGCGTGACGGAAACCACGGGCGAATAGGTGGCCGCGCCAACGTAGTCTACCTGCCGGAGACGGTAGTAGGCCACGGCCACCGGAGGGCGCTCATCGGTAAACGAATAGCTACGGAGCGAAGAAGACGTGCCTGCGCCCGCCACTTGGCCCAGCAGCGCAAAGGCGAGGCCGTCGGCCGACCGCTCCACTGCGAAGTAATCGTTGTTGTACTCGGTGGCCGTGGCCCAGTTGAGCACCGAAACCGGGCCGGCACTGCGGGCCGTGAACGTCATCAGCTCGACGGGTAACGGATTGTTAACCGTAACGATCACTTGGTTAGTATTAAAGCAGCCCGTAGGGTTAGTTCCGGTGACGGTGTAGGTCGTGTTCGTCGTGGGGCTGGCCACCACAGTAGCCCCGGAGGTAGTGTTCAGGCCAGTGGCCGGCGACCAGCTGTAGGTGGTAGCTCCGCTGGCGGTCAGGCTAATAGAGTTGCCTCTGGTTATGGTAACGGCTGTGGGGTTAATGGTCACATTGGGCACAGGGTTGACGGTGACGGTGACGTCTTGGCTGTTATTGCCGCAAGGAGTAGTGGTAAGCACCCGGTATGTGGTAGTGGTAGCGGGCACTACGGTCAGGGATGCGGCGCTTGAAAGGAGAGTACCCAAGTCCGTGCTCTTGTACCAGGCATACGTAGCGCCCGTGATATTCGAACCGGCCGTCAGCGTTGTGGAAGCGCCCGCGCAAATAGTGGCCGAAGCCGAGGCAGGGCTAATGGAGAACGTAGGGGTAGAGACT
>JANPOR010000111.1:0-17377 GCA_031428075.1 Hymenobacter sp.
CGACGACGTCGTAGCGTTTGACGACCCGGCCGCAAAGCGGTTTGAGCCGACTGCCCGTCATCCCGCAACTCCTCCACCCATGCGCAAATTTAGCCTCTACGTGGCCTTAGCTCCCGCAAGATCTTGCTCCTCGGCCACTTAATAGATAGGTGCACCAATCAGCAGGAGCCGCCTCCCAACAGCATATCACGCATGAGCCATTCGCTGCCTTCGAGCCCTTCAGATTCGCTCGACGACCACGCTGAACCTCAACGGGCGCGTGGCCAGCGAATTGCGGAATGTTACGTCGAGCGCCACGTGGGGCCCTGACCGGGCCGAATCAGCGGTGAACGTGAATTGGTAGAAAGCCACCGCCGGCTGCCCCTCCAGCAAACGCCAGCCTAGCTTGTACAGCTCGATGGACGGGCCCCAGCGCCGCGCCTGCCGGCGCAGTTGGCCCGCTTGCGCCACGAATTGCCTTTCGGGCAACCGCGCCCGGGTTGCAGGGTCCAATGCTGCGTAAGCGGCCCGCGACTTATTCGCCAGCATTTGCAGCAAGAAGCGGCGGGCCAGCCACGCCTGCGGGGGCCGAGCGGTTAAGAGTATCCCTACCTCTGCGGCCGCCAATCTTGTCATCACGAAAAAAGCGACCCCTGCCATAGCCAGGGCCTCTAGACGTAGATTCACCTGGATCCTGCTTCCTCCGGCACCATGATGAACAGGTCTTCGCCCGGGCGCTTCATCAAGTATTTCTCGCGAGCAAATTTTTCGAGCAGCGCGGGGCTACTCATCAACTCGGCACGTTCTTTTTTCACCACCTCGATGTTGTCGAGGTAGTACTGCTTTTCGCTGAGCAGGTCCTGGTATTTGCGGTAGATGTCGACTTGCTTCCCAATGTCATTGGCATCGAATACCAGCATCCACACCAGAAAAGCCCCGCCTGTGAGGAAGTAGAAGCTGCGCACCACCCGTAGCACGGGCACCAGAAACCGGGGCATTTTCATCAGCAGTCCATCGTTTAATCAGCCCTAAAGCTACGCAAAAGCCCCCGCTGTTGTGCACAGCAGGGGCTTTTTTGGTGGATAGCGGCGGGAGCTACATTTTGCGGCCGGGAAAATAGGCGATTTCGCCCAGCTCTTCCTCGATGCGGAGCAATTGGTTGTACTTAGCCATGCGGTCGGAGCGCGAGGCCGAGCCGGTTTTGATTTGGCCGGTGTTCAAGGCCACGGCCAGGTCGGCGATGGTGCTATCCTCAGTTTCGCCCGAGCGGTGGCTCATGATGCTTTTGTAGCCGTTGCGACGGCCCAGGTTCACGGCGGCAATCGTCTCAGTGAGGGTGCCAATCTGGTTCACCTTGATGAGAATGGCGTTGGCGATGCCCTCGTCGATACCGCGCTGGAGGCGGCTCACGTTCGTCACGAACAAGTCGTCGCCTACAAGCTGGGTTTGCTGGCCCACGCGCTCGGTGAGGGCTTTCCACCCACTCCAGTCGTCCTCGTCCATGCCGTCTTCGAGGCTGATAATGGGATATTTCTTCACCCAATCGGCCCAATAGTCCACCATCTGCGCCGAGGTCAATTTGTCGCCGGTGCTCTTTTTGAAGTGGTACACGCCATCTTCGTAGAACTCCGACGCGGCGGCATCCATCGCAATAAACACGTCTTCGCCGGGCCGGTAGCCGGCCACCTCAATGGCTTGCAGCACAATCTTGATGGCGTCCTCATTCGATTTGATGTTGGGCGCAAAGCCGCCTTCGTCGCCCACGTTGGTGCTGAAGCCTTGCTTTTTTAGCACATTTTTCAGGTTGTGGAAAATCTCGGTGCCCCAGCGCAGGGCCTCCGAAAACGAGGGGGCTCCCACGGGCATGATCATGAACTCCTGGAAATCGATGGAGTTATCGGCGTGCGAGCCACCGTTAAGGATGTTCATCATCGGCACGGGCAACGTGCTAGCCCCCACGCCGCCCACATAGCGGTAGAGCGGCATGCCGGCGTCCTGGGCAGCGGCGCGGGCAGCAGCTAGACTCACGCCTAGGATGGCGTTGGCGCCTAGGTTGGCCTTATTGGGCGTGCCGTCCATTTCAATCATGATTTGGTCAATCAGGCCCTGCTCGTACACCGAGAAGCCCACCAATTCTTCGGCAATTTTACTGTTCACGTTGTCCACGGCTTTCAGCACGCCCTTACCCAGGTACTTGCTTTTGTCGTCGTCGCGCAGTTCCACGGCTTCGTGCTTGCCGGTGCTGGCCCCGCTAGGCACGGCGGCGCGGCCCGTTGCGCCGCTGTCGGTGGTCACGTCTACCTCAATGGTGGGGTTGCCGCGCGAATCAAAAATCTGGCGGGCGTGAATTTGCGAGATGATGCTCATGAAAAAAGGGTTGGTAGATAGGGTCACTCAAAAACGCGCCGCGGCGGGCCTGGGGCCCCAGCGGCGCGTTGCGGCGGCAAGGTACTCAATCGGTCTTTTTGGCGCAGGCTTCGGGTTGGCGGGCGGCCAATCCCATGCTCCGAAAAAGCCCCGCTCGTTCGCCGCCAGAACCAACCAGTTGGCCATTTTAGCAAACGGGTTGGCCGGAGCAGGCAACGAGTTTGTTAAAGTGGCCAACCGGTTCGGCTCAAGAACGAAGCCGTTTAGCGCAGCGCCGAACCCGTTTGGCTCCGACTTGAACGCATTCGTTTTTTAGGCGAACCAGTTCAATTTCGACCCGAACTAGTTAGCTTTTGAATTGAGCTGGTTGGGGTCGGACCCCAACCCATTCGGGTCGGAGTTGAACCAGTTGGGGCCGACCCCAACTCGCTACCCTTCCAGCCACCGCCGGAACCCGGGCGTTTGGGCGGCGCTGGTGGTGAGCACTACCGCCGGCCGCACGCGCAGCTTCACCACCAGCCGGTTGTTAAAATAGGGCTCCGCACGTTCCACGAAGGCGATGTTGACCAACTCCGAGCGGTTCAGGCGGCCAAACCGGGCGGGGTCGAGTTGGCGCTCCAACTCCGTGAGCGTGCCGCTGAGCGGATAGCGCGTGCCGGCCGCGTCCACGGCGAAGGTCACGCCCTCGTCGGCCTGCACATAAGCCACCTCATCTACCGCCAGGATGTACAAGCCGTTGCGCATCCGCACCGAAAACCGCTGCCTGTATTGGGGCTGGCTACTCTGGCGCAGTGCCTGGCTGAGTACACGCAGCACCTCGGGGCCCAGTACGGGAGCCCCCGCTACCGGCTCGGCGGCTTCGCCAAAGCTACTTTTCAGCAAGCGGTACTTGGCTAGGGCCCCCAGGAATTGCTCGTAGTCGAAGGGCTTGAGCAGGTAGGCGATACCGTTCCCTTGGAAAGCCGGCAGCAAAAATTGGTCGTAGGCGGTGGTGAAGACGACGGGGCACGTCACCCGGAACCGCTCGTAAAGCGCGAACACGTTGCCGTCGAGCAGCTCAATGTCGGAGAAAATCAGGTCCGGCATGGGGTGGGTTTGCAGCCAAGCCAGCGCCTTTTCCACACTCCGCACCACGGGTGGGGCCCCGGCCGCCAGCCCGGCGCGCGCCAGAAACTGCACCGTTTGGCGAGCGGCCAGCTCTTCGTCTTCCAAAATCAGGATGTTCATCGCGCGGCGTGGGCGTGGGCCGGGGCGGCGGGCCGGGCGCGGGCCTGCGCCACCAGCGGCACCGCCACGGCAAAGGTGGCGGCAGTGGCGGTCACCGCAATCTCCTGGCGGGAAAGCAGCCGGTACCGCCCCCGCAGATTCGCCAAGCCCGTGCCCAGCGAGTCGATAGCCGTGAGCTTGGGCCGGCGCGGGTGCTCCACTATCAGCGCGGTTTCGGTGGCCCGGATGGTAATCAGCAAGGGCTCGTCGCCGGCGTTGTGCTTGACGGCGTTCTCGACGAGCAATTGCAGCGTGCCTGGCACCACCAGCCACCGGCTCAAACCGGCCGCTGTGGGTAGCTCCTGCCGGAAGGCATACGCCGTCCCGAACCGGTGGCGCAGCAGGTAGATGTATTCGTCCACGAAGCGCAGCTCGTCGGCCAGGGGCACGAAATCGTCCTCTTGGTGACGAATCAGGAAGCGGTACAGCGCGGCGAAGCGGCTCAGGTACTCGTCGGCCTCGGCGGGGTCGTGCTGGATGAGGCCCCGCAGCACGTTAAGGTTGTTGAACAGAAAATGCGGGTCGATTTGGGCTTTGAGGTGACGCAGCTCATTCTCCGTTTGGGCCTGCCGCAGCTGAAGCAGCGTTTTCTGCGCATCGAAGTAGTGCTTACCCGTCAGTAGTACCGCCAGCAGGCCGTAGCTTTTGGCGTGGGCCACGGCCCCCAGCACGATTCGCGTCCACGACAAGTCGGCCGCATGGCCCCGCAGTGCACTATAAAGGCTGAGGTAAGCCCAGCCGCTCAGCAGCACGAACACTGGCAGCAGCCCCAACGCCAACCAGCGCCACCGGCGCAGAAGCAGCGGCAGCAAAATACCCACCACCAGGGCCACGGTAACGGTATCGAACAGCGCCGTAGCCCCGACCTCGGGCAGCGCCCGGACCCAGCCCCGGCCGGTATCGGCGGCGTACTGCACTAGCAGAATGGGGGCCACCACCAGCCAGTAGGCGGCCACCAGCAACAGGTCCGAGCGGGAAAGCCGCTGCGCGGTCGGGAAGGAGTTCATATAGAAAGACAAGTGCAAGATGCATCAGGTGGTGCCAGCTAATCGAAAGGTCGTATTCATGGCATCCTGCCCCCGCCACGCGCCTTAACCGCCGCTATTAGCTGGGCCATCTCGTTCATGCCGCCGTGAACTAAAATGGGCAGCAGCAGACTTCCGCTCCGCGCCCGGCACCACGCCAGCACAAACCCGCCGGCCAAGGGTATTGCCATGGGCGCGACTTTGGCCACGACGTGGAAATCGGCACCGACTCGCAAGCCGTGGCATAGGCTGAACAGAAGCGAGCTAGCCACGGTCCCCCATCCCAAATCGGCCCCGAGAACCCGCACCCGGCCCAAAAACACGCGGTCCAGCAACGTAAGCAGTACCCCGCGGAAGGATAGTTCTTCCGTCAGCCCGGGGGCCGTTAACTGGAATAGATGGCTTTCGAATACCGTTCTTCCACTTGGAACGAGGGCCCAAAGAACGGCCAATTCTACCAGCACAAGCGGCAGCAGAAAGCGGAGGACGTCTCTGCCAGTCCCGGGATTGAACGTGAGCCGCAGCCCAAATTCCTCCCGTTTCCACGTAGCCAGAGCCATCAGCAGCGCAATAACGACCGAGCTTACCAGAAGCGACAGCACTTGACTCGTCCACTTACTCAACGGAGCCCAAGCGGCCAGTATGATGCTGAAAACGAGCAGTGCACCCCACAGAACGTAGCGCCGGCCGGCCGCTTTCAGCAGGCCAAGCAAGCAGAGCAACAGGCAAAGCAGCCCAATGCGCAAGCGGTATAAAATGTGCTCATTTGTAACGGATTGTTGTATTGTTGGTTACCGGTGCTCCCCATTTGTCTTATTCCCTCCGGCTGCCCGTTGACAACGAGTAGCGCCCCTCTCCCTGCTGGCACTGCTATTGGCGGCTAGTCGCCGATGTTACCGTTGGCAGCAGCGGCTGCACGGCGGGCGAGTTGCGCACCAGCAGCAGGTACTGCACGTAGGCCGTAGCGGGCAGTTCGGGCTTAAACTGCATGTTTTGGCCCAACAGGGCCCCCAGCGGATAGCTCAGTCGAATGGGCTCCTGATTGGTGGCCGCCTGCGGAGCATTGAGCTTGAACAGCGTGGTGCTGCCTGGCTCGGTACGCTGCTTTAGTTCTTCGATTCCCACTACCGCTACCAACGGCCCGTCATGGTTGAACTGCGTGACTCGGCTGTAGCGCTGGCCGCTTTCCTGCAACGCGGGCGGCAGGGCGCCGGTCGTCATGAGCATCTGGCAACCGGTAAACACGCACATCAGCGAGACCACTTTAGTATGCACGGGCAAGTCGCTTTGCCGCACCAAGCTCGCAAGCGATGTCGAGCCGCCTTGCAACGGGCTTTGCAGCACGTGCTGCAAGCCCCAGAAGCCATAAAGCTTCTCCCGTTCCAAGTGCTGCGTGCGGTAGAGCCGCTGGAAGTTGGCGAAGATGTTCTTCTCCCGCATTCCATCACTGCGGTCGTAGGTCACATTCACCAACACCTGGCGTAAATCGTCGTAGCCGGTCCCCAACGCCCTGCGGCAAGCCGCTTCCTGCGCGGCGAGGTCTCGCACCGCCCGCCGGGCTACCCCAGCCAAAGTCGGGGCCGCCAGCTGCCGCAGCAAGACTACCACCGAATCAATCCGGCTGCGCAGCGTTGGCGGCAAGGACTGGTTACGCAGCAGTGCTGTCATGTAATCGGCAGCCAACGGCAAATCCTGCAATTCATCAAGACCCAGAAAGCGAATCTGCCGCCGGTTGGGCGTGCGCCACGAGGGCCCCCAGCACCGAAAGGGTAGTACCGAGCAATATGCGGCGAATTTGTAATTTGAGGTTCATGACTTGGCAAGAAGAAGCTCTTGGGGTGAATGAGTGCCTTAAAGCACGCCTTTTCACCCGCCTCCCTCCGCCCCATTCCTGACCAATTCACCGAAAATGCCGGTGAGCCGCGGTAAAAATCCTACGGGTGTTGGATTCGCCGCAATAAAAAAGGGACGCACCTCGCGGAGCATCCCTTTTCTATTCTTAAGCAACACAAATGGCTTAGGCAGTTGTCTCGCCAGCCTTGGCTTCGTCGCGGCTTTCGCCGTTATGCACCGTTTCGGTTGGGGTGTCTTCCGGGGCCGATTGCTGCACGATGGCAGCCGGAGCCACGGCTTCGCCGGTTACTTCGGTAGCAGAAGTCACGGCAGTGTCGCCCGCAGGCTTGGCGGCACCAGCACCTTTGCGGCTACGCGAACGGCGCGTAGTGGTTGCTTTATCAACTCCGGCATTTTTAGCCTCAAGCAAGGTTTCGTTATAATCCACCAGCTCAATTATGCACATCTCGGCATTATCGCCGAGGCGTGTATCGCTCAGTTTGATGATGCGGGTGTAGCCACCGGGGCGGTTGGCAATCTTGCCAGCTACTTCCCCAAACAACTCCTTAATGGCTTCTTTCTCTTGCAACTGGGCAAACACTAGGCGGCGCGAGTGCGTTGTGTCTTCTTTCGACTTGGTAAGCAGCGGCTCCACATACTGACGCAGGGCCTTAGCCTTGGCCAAAGTCGTGGTCACACGCTTGTGCATTATAAGAGATGTGGCCATGTTCGACAGCATTGCATGGCGGTGGGCGGTGGTCCGGCCCAATTGATTAATCTTTTTTCCGTGTCGCATGGGACTAAAAAATAAATGTGCGCTTGCGGGTAACGACCACGGCGGGTCAAAACCTCATTAGAACCGCTACCCCTCGGGCACACTGGTTGTAAATGTGAAAATAAAAGAATGTGAAGATGTGAAGATAGCGGAACGAGCATCAGAGCTTATCTATTTCTACATTCTCACATCTTCACATAAAAATTCAGTCTTCTTCAAGCCGGTACTTACCCAAGTCCATACCGAATTCCAACCCACGCTCCTCTACCAAATTTTCCAATTCGGTCAAGCTCTTCTTGCCGAAGTTGCGAAACTTCATCATATCGGCGATTTCTAAGGTCACCAACTCGCCCATCGTTTTGATGTCAGCAGCCTTCAGGCAGTTCTTTGCGCGCACGCTTAGCTCCATATCTTCCAACGGAGTCTTCAGCATTTTGCGCATCTGCATGGTTTCCTCATCAATGGGCTCGTCTTCAACCACACGGGCCCCCACGATTGCCATTGTTGTATCCGAAAACAGCATAAAGTGCTGAATCAGGATATTTGCTGCGCCCTTCAACGCTTCCTCGGGGTGGATCGAGCCGTCGGTCTGGATCTCGATAACGAGCTTTTCGTAATCAGTCTTCTGCTCCACGCGAGTGTTTTCGATGCTGTATTTAACGTTTTTGATAGGCGTGTAAATAGCATCGATGGCAATCTGACCAAATACTTGGTCTGTTTGCTTGTTCTCGTCGGCCGGCACATAGCCACGACCACGGTTGATGGTCAGTTCAAACTCCAACTCCTTGCTAGGGTCCACATGGCAAATTACGTGGTCCGGGTTGAGCACCTGGAAGCCACTAGCAAACTTGCTGATATCGGCCCCTGAGAAGGTCTCCTGGCCTTTTACGCGCACCGTAATTTTATCCTGAATGGCGTCGCTAATTTTCTTAAAGCGCACCATTTTCAGATTGAGGATGATTTCGGACATGTCCTCAATCACTCCCTCAATTGTCGAAAATTCGTGCAGTACGCTGTTGGTGCGCACCGACGTGATGGCAAATCCTTCCAGCGACGACAGCAGAATGCGGCGCAACGCATTGCCGATGGTCACGCCGTAGCCCTTCTCGAGCGGTTTGAATTCAAACGTCCCGGTAAAGTCGTCGGATTTCTCCATCACTACTTTTTCCGGCATCTGAAAAGCTAAGATTGACATAGATGAGGCGTTAAAAACAATAAAAAAAGAGGGAAGCATTACGCACGAATGCGGCCCGGCGATTTGCCAGACCGCACCCTGTTGGCGCTATGCGATTACTTCGAATAAAGCTCGACGATGAGCTGCTCCGTGATTTTCTCCGGAATCAACTCGCGCGAAGGCGCAACCACAAACTTGCCGGCCAATTCCTTGCCGTCCCACTCCAGCCACGAAAACTGGCGCGAGTTGCGAACCGATAGGCTTGTGGTGATGGCTTCAAGCGACTTAGACTTCTCACGCACGGCCACAATGTCACCGGGGCGCAAGTGATATGACGGAATGTTCACCACTTCGCCGTTCACCGTGATGTGCTTATGGCCCACCAACTGGCGCGCCGCGCGCCGCGTTGAGGCAATACCCAAACGGTAAACAGTATTATCGAGGCGGCCTTCCAGCAGTGCCAGCAAATTGTCGCCTGTAATGCCGGGAAGGGCAGCAGCTTTGTGAAACAGGTTCTCAAATTGCTTTTCGAGCATCCCATACATATACTTTACTTTTTGCTTCTCCATCAACTGCACAGCGTATTCCGACTGCTTCTTGCGACGGCCGCGACCGTGCTGTCCCGGAGGATAGTTCTTCTTGTTGAGCGCCTTGTCCGGGCCGAAAATCGGCTCGGCAAAGCGACGGGCAATCTTGGACGTGGGGCCGGTGTAACGTGCCATGTTAGGATAAAATCAGAAATGAATGATCAGACGCGACGACGCTTGGGCGGGCGGCAGCCGTTATGCGGCAACGGCGTTACGTCGCGGATGGTCGTCACCTCAATGCCCACGTTACCCAGAGCGCGGATGGCCGACTCACGGCCTGAACCCGGCCCTTTTACGAATACTTCGGCTTTGCGCATGCCCAGGTCATGGGCCACTTTACCGCAGTCGCTCATCGCCATTTGAGCGGCGTAGGGCGTATTTTTTTTCGAACCACGGAATCCCATTTTGCCGGCCGAAGCCCACGAGATTACTTGTCCGTTGTTGTTGGTGATGGAGATAATGATGTTATTGAACGAAGCGCGGATGTGCACCTGTCCAACCTGCTCCACAACGACAACGCGCTTCTTGGCTTTGTCTTTTCTTTTTTGTGCCATTTGGTTATCGCGAAAAATGCGGGAGGTGTTGGCGCTGGCGGCGCGAGTACGTCACCCGTGGCCGCCAACGCCGATTCCCACTAAAGTTTATTTCGTTGCCTTCTTTTTGCCAGCCACAGTCTTACGCTTGCCCTTGCGGGTACGCGAATTATTCTTGGTGCGCTGACCGCGCACTGGAAGGCCCTTGCGATGACGCAGACCACGGTAGCAACCAATGTCCATCAAACGCTTGATGTTGGTGGTCACTTCCGAGCGCAGTACACCTTCTGTCTTGTGCTCAGCAGCAATGATGGCGCGAATGGCACCCGACTCTTCATCGGTCCAATCCTTCACCTTTTTATTAATATCAACGTTAGCTTTTGCCAGAATTTTCTGAGAATTGCTCCGGCCAATGCCAAAAATATAAGTCAGGGCGATTTCGCCGCGCTTGTTGTCCGGGATATCAACCCCTGCGATACGAGCCATGTGGTTTGGTTATGTGTTTGCGGACGGAAACCCGGCAGCATCTTGGAAGGCGGCCACCGTAGTGACCAGTACCCAAGGCTCCGAGATTCTTAAAAAGTTTGCTTAACCCTGACGCTGCTTGTAGCGGGGATTTTTCTTGTTGATGACGTACAGCTTGCCATTGCGGCGGACGAGTTTACAGTCCACGCTGCGCTTTTTCACCGAGGTCTTGACTTTCATGACGGAGGTTATTTGTAACGGTATTTGATTCGGCCCTTCGACAAGTCGTAAGGTGACATTTCTAGTTTCACTTTGTCACCCGGCAGGATTTTAATATAGTGCATCCGCATCTTACCCGAAATGTGGGCAATCAACTGGTGGCCGTTTTCCAACTCCACGCGAAACATGGCGTTGGAAAGGGCTTCGAGGATGGTACCGTCCTGCTCAATAGAGGCTTGTTTGGCCATAGGGGCTACTGCAATGCTTTTTCGATATATTCAAAAGACGTGAGAATCTCCGCCTTATCTCTCCTAACAACAACGGTATGCTCAAAATGCGCCGATGGTTTGCGGTCTTTAGTGCGAATGGTCCAGCCATCAGCTTCCTGCACCACATCCTTCTTGCCTAAGTTCACCATTGGCTCAATAGCCAACACCAAACCCGTTTGAAGCAATGGCCCGGCCCCCCGTTTGCCGTAGTTTGGAACCTCGGGTTTCTCGTGCAGCTTCGCGCCAACTCCGTGACCCACTAGCTCCCGCACTACGCCATAGCCCAAGGGCCCTACGTGGTTTTGAATTGCGTAGCTGATGTCACCGACGCGGTTACCACTCACAGCTTTTTCGATTCCTTTGTATAAGCTCACTTTGGTCTCCCGCAGCAAAACTAGTACCTCTTGGGCCACTTCCCCGATTGGGTAGGTGTAAGCACTATCAGCGTGATAACCGTTTAGGAAAACGCCGCAATCAACCGATAGAATATCGCCGCTCTTCAGCGGCTCATCTGTGGCAAACCCATGTACCACTACCGAATTGGGGGACAAGCATAGGCTGAAAGGAAACTTGTTATAACCTTTAAAAGAAGGCACCCCACCGTGGTCCCTAATAAACTCTTCTGCCCGTTGATCAAGCTGCCGGGTAGTTACTCCTTCCTTTACCAAACTCGCGACTTCGCCATGAGCCTTAGCCAGCAATTGAGCGCTGGCACGAATAAGGTCGACCTCTTCTTCAGTTTTATATTGAATGTTACCGCTTGCCATGACAAGCGCTTATGAGGCTAGAGCCACGTTTTGCGACCGCCCCCGCACCCGACCCGATTTCATCATGCCGTCGTAGTGCTGCATCAGCAGGTAGCTCTGAACCTGGTTCACTGTATCCAATACCACACCCACCATAATGATCAGCGAAGTACCACCATAGAATGCAGAGAAAGGACGAGTTACGCCTAGCAGTAATGCAATAGCTGGGAAGATAGCAATAGCGGCAAGCGCTATTGCCCCTGGCAACGTAATGCGCGTCAAGATTTCATCAATGAATTCGGACGTATCACGACCAGGCTTAACACCTGGCACAAAGCCACCGCTTCGTTTTAGGTCGTCGGCTATTTGGTTAGGGTTAACGCTAATTGCCGTATAGAAATAAGTGAACACAACAATGAGGACCCCAAACGTCAGGTTGTATTGCCAAGAAGTGTAGTCCGAAAATTTAACGCCGATGTAGCTGGCAAAATCACTTTTGCTCTGCCAAACCGACGCGGCAATTGCAGGCACAAACATCAATGATTGAGCAAAAATGATGGGCATTACGCCCGCGGCATTTACTTTCAGCGGAATAAATTGACGTTGAGCATCAAGCTGCGTGGTGCCGCCTACTTGCTTAGCGTACTGCACCGCAATGCGGCGAACAGCTTGTGTTAGCACAATTACAGCCATTACAACCAAGAAGAGCACGACTAACTCAAGCAGGAAAATTAATGATTTGTTGATGCCTTTAGCGGCTGCTTCCCCAATGATAGCACCGGGCAGGCGCGAAACGATACCAATCATGATAATCATGGATATACCGTTACCGATACCCTTGTCAGTAATTTTCTCACCCAGCCACATGCAAAACAGCGTTCCAGCCGTGATGATGAGCATGGTTGAAATCGTGAAAAACGTACCAGGGTTGGTAATGGCCTCAACGTTAATGGTGGCAATAAAACCAACCGACTGCGCCAACACGATAGGTATCGTAAGAATGCGAGTGTATTGATTTATCTTTTTACGACCGGATTCACCTTCCTTCTGTAACTTTTGGAAGTAAGGCACTGCTATTGTTAGCAACTGCAGGACGATGCTAGCCGAGATGTAGGGCATAATGCCCAACGCAAAAATAGAAGCGTGGCTGAATGCACCGCCAAGCAACGTATCCAAAATTCCAAACAGGCCAGCCGCGCCTGTTTTCAACCGGGTTGGGTCAACGCCTGGTAGAACTACATAGGAGCCTAAGCGATAAATAGCAATGAAAAAAAGCGTATTGAGGATTCGCGTGCGCAAATCCTCAATCGCAAAAATGTTCTTTATCGCGGTGATAAGCTTATTCATTGCTTTGAGTAGGCTTAGAGCATTACCGCTTTGCCGCCCGCCTTTTCAATGGCTTCAACGGCCGATTTGGAGAAGGCGTGAGCATGAACCTCCAGGGCAGCGGTTACTTCACCACGACCTAATATTTTGATTTTCGCATTTTTGGATATCAACCCGTTGGACACGAAATAAGCTGCATCCAGCGTAGTAACTTGGCTACCCTCTACCAACGAAGCTAGGACGTCTAGGTTAATAGCTTTGTACTCGACACGGTTGATATTGGTAAACCCAAACTTGGGCACCCGGCGTTGCAGAGGCATTTGGCCACCTTCAAAGCCCGATTTGCGCTTGTAGCCCGAACGCGACTTGGCGCCTTTGTGGCCTCGGGTCGATGTGCCACCACGAGTTGAGCCTTCGCCCCGACCAATCCGCTTCTGATTCTTGGTAGAGCCAACGGCAGGTTTTAGATTGCTTAGATTCATAAGGATTGAAGGACTACAGTTCGGTTACTTGCACTAAGTGCTGTACACTCTTCACCATGCCTAAAATAGCCGGATTTGATTCGTGCTGCGCAGTGCTGTTTATTTTGCCTAGGCCTAACGATTTCACGGTACGCTTCTGGCGCTCGGGGCGGTCGATAACGCTGCGGACGAGCTTCACTTGGAGTTGTGCCATTGTCAATTAACCGTTAAATACGCGGGATAATGAAATGCCGCGTGCCTGTGCGATTTGCAGCGGGTCACGCATCTTAGCCAACGCGTCAAAGGTAGCCTTCACCACATTGTGAGGATTCGACGAACCCTTTGACTTAGCTAACACATCTTTGATGCCCGCGCTTTCAAATACGGCACGCATGGCACCACCAGCAATTACACCGGTACCAGCAGCTGCCGGCTGCACCAACACGAAGCCACCACTGTATTTGCCCTGCATGACGTGAGGCACGGTGTGCTTGTACATCGGCACCTTCACCAAGTTCTTTTTAGCATCGTCAATGCCTTTAGCAATAGCGTCGGTTACTTCATTGGCTTTACCGAGGCCGTAACCAACGGTACCGTTACCATCGCCCACCACTACAATGGCGGAAAAGCTGAAGCGACGGCCACCTTTCACCACCTTCGCTACGCGGTTGATAGCAACGACTTTTTCTTTGAAGTCAGAATCCGGGCCCATACGGCTGGCTTCCTTGTTACGGTCCCTGTCGTTGCTACGCTGACGGTCTCCGCCAGGACGATTATTGTCGCGTTCTTGCGCCATGATAATTTAGAAATTGAGGCCGCCTTCGCGGGCTCCTTCTGCTAATGATTTTACGCGGCCGTGATATAGATAACCCGAACGGTCGAACACCACTTTCGAGATACCCTTTTCCTGAGCTACAACTGCCAGTTGCCGGCCTACGGCGGCGGCCAAAGCCACGCCGTTACCGCCTTCGGCAGTTACCTGTTTCGACGAAGCCGAAGCCAAGGTACGGCCGGCTGTATCGTCGATAATCTGAGCGTAGATGCCCGTGTTACTACGGAACACCGACAATCGCGGCCGCTCGGACGTGCCAGCCACCTTGGTACGGATGATGCGCTGAATCCGCTTTCTGCGGGTTGCTTTATCAAAAGCCATGATGCGATATTATTTAGAGGCTGTTTTACCAGCTTTGCGACGGATAATCTCGCCCACGAAACGCACGCCTTTGCCTTTGTAAGGCTCGACTTTGCGCAACGAACGAATCTTGGCAGCCACCTGGCCCAACAACTGGTTGTCGATGCTCGTCAGCGTGACAATCGGGTTCTTGCCTTTTTCAGTAATGGCCGTGGCGGTTACTTCCTTCGGCAAGGCGATGTACACGTTGTGCGAGTAGCCAAGTGCCAATTCCAGCGTAGTACCGGCCAGCGTGGCCTTGTAGCCTACACCTACTAACTCCAACTGCTTGGTGAAGCCATTGCTAACACCAACCACCATGTTGTTGATGAGCGAGCGGTACAAGCCGTGCATGGCCTTGTGGCGCTTCTGCTCGGTAGGACGGGTTACGGTGAGAGTACCGTCTTCAATGGCAACGGCAATGTCGCGGTCCACTTGCGTGGTCAGCGAGCCCTTGGGGCCTTTTACCGTCACCGCGTTGTCTTTATCAACCGAAATATCGACCCCAGTGGGAACAGCGATCGGCAGTTTACCAATACGTGACATAGTTCTATTAGCTAAGCAGGTTCCGAATTAGTACACGAAGCACAATACCTCGCCACCCACATTCTCGGTTTTGGCTTCCTTCTCCGTCATCACGCCCTTAGAGGTCGAGATGATGGCGATACCCAAACCGCTGAGTACGCGCGGCAGATTGTCGGCCCCAACGTACTGACGCAAGCCAGGCGTCGAAACGCGCTGGAGCTTGGTGATGGCCGGGGCCTTAGTAGTCGGGTTGTACTTGAGCGCTATTTTAATCGTGCCCTGTACTGCCGCATCATCAAAACGGTAGCTCTGAATGTACCCTTTGTGGTAGAGTACCTTCGTAATCTCCTTCTTGATGTTGCTGGCCGGGATTTCTACCACTCGATGGTTCGCCTTGATAGCGTTGCGCACCCGGGTAAGGTAGTCGGCGATGGGATCAGTGTTCATTAAGTGCTAATTGCGTCCGCTTTTTTAGGAGCGCAAAGATAAGAAAATTTCGCTAGGCTCCCGGCGGGACCAACGAAATTTCGGTTAAGACTACTTGGCTTGCCCGGCGGCGGTGCAGCCAATGGTTTCTTTCGGCAACCTGCCAAAGGGTTTGAGGCCTTCCCCAATATTTCGGAGTGCAAAGGTAATGGAAAATGCGACATTTATACAAGTGCAGCACGAAAATCCTCTTTAGATATTGCTTCCTTATCTTCACACCGAGCGCATTGATATGAGGTGGTCTAGCTGAAACGGACAGCGAGAAGTCTTAATTTCCGCTGCCCATGAACGAAAAACTGAATCCTAGTGGGCTGCCCACTACCCGCAAGAAAAACACGTCGGCGTTCAGAGCCGAGTGCGTACGCCAAGTGGCAACTAGGGCCCGGCAAACCAGTGTAGCCCGTGCGCAGGGAATTTCGCCCTTGCTGCTAGGCCGCTGGCAACGCTAGGCCTTGGAACAAGCTGTGCCCAGCAGCGCGGAACGGGAAGAAATTAAACGCCTGCGTACCAAGCTCGAGCGCGTGAAATCGGAGCGCGACATTTTAAAAAAAGTCGTGACCAGCAAACGCTGTGGCCGCGTTATCTCCCAGCCGCCTTAGTCATGAGCCACTACCAGTTTATTCAGGACTGACTTGAGCTTTGGCCCGTGCAGGTACTCTGCCGGGTGGTGGCTGCGAGCCCGGCCGGCTACTATCAGTGGCGGCACCAGCCAGCGGCTGTCCCGGCGTCCTGGCACAGGGCGGCCTAAGAGGTGTTTACCCGCCATGCCCGCCGCTATGGTACGCGGCGCTTGCGAGTGGAATGTGGAATTACGCGCCGAGGGCCCCCGAGTCGGCCGCTACGCGTTGCGTGCTTGGCTGCACCGGCACGGCCTGCGGGCCTTGAGCACCCGCCCGCAACGGCCACGTACGACGGTAGCCGACCTAGCGGCCGTCGTGGCCGAAAACCGCCTGCTGGGCCAACCCGTCCCGATAGGACCCGACCAAGTGTAAGTAGGCGACATCACCCATTTGCCGCTGCTGGGCGGGCGCTGGTGCTACTTGGCTCCCTGGCACAACACTTCCTCCCAGCACGTAGTGGGCTGGCACCTAGTCGCTCAGATACCCACCGACCTCGTGCTCACCGCCCTGGAACAGACCCTGACGCTATGCCAACCTGCTTCGGGCCTGATTATCCACGCGGACCGGGGCAGCCAGTACACCAGCACCGCCTGCCGAGCCCGCATCGCGCAAGCCGGGGCCAAGCGCTGGGTCGTCGGGCGCCCGTTTGCCTGGCTGGTTTGCTTCCGCCGACTCGCCATCGACTACGACTTTGCCCCCGCCAGCTACGAAACCTAGCTGCTGGTTGCCAATTTAACCAGGTGCCTCAATCGTTTATGCCCCTGTTAATACCCCAACACGTTCTAAGAGGGAGTAGGATAAATTAATCGTCAGGTTTGGATGTTGTTCGTCTGGCGAGCTGTCTGTGCATTAAATTGCTGCGGCAGACCTTAATCCAGGCCTCACTATTGCGCGGGTTGGTTTCGTAATCGCGCCCGGCCACGCGGCGGTACTTGCCCAGCCAAGCGAACGTGTGCTCAATGACCCAGCGCCGGGGCAGTACCAGAAAGCCCTTAGTGCCCGGCGGCTTGCTGACCACCTCCACCCGCAGGCCCGCGGCCGCGGCGGCCTGGGCCACGAGTGGCCCTTGATAGCGGCCGTCGCCCCACGCGAGTTGCAGGTCGGGGACGCGAATCTTGGCTTCGGCCAGCACGGAACCGGCACCGACGGGGTCCTGAACCGCGGCCGATTGCACCTGCACGGCCAGCGGTAGCCCTTCCATATCCACCGCCACATGGCGCTTACGGCCAGCTTCTGGCTTGCCGGCGTCGTAGCCGTGACAGCCCCCCTTTTACCGCCCGTCCGCACGGACTGCGTATCGATGGGCTCGGCCGCCCGCTTCGGCTGGCGCACGGCCCGGCGCAGGCCGTCTAAGAGCCGGTCCCAGGTGCCGTCCTCCTGCCAGGCCTCGAATTGTTTGTAGACCGTGCGCCAGGGCGGCAAGTCGGCCAGAGCGGTAAGTCGTGCAGTAGCAACTGCCAAGCACCGCCCGCCCGCGCCTGATAGAAAATGGCGTTAAGCAACGCGCGTTTGGCGTGCAGCGGCGGACGACCGTAGCCACTCGTGGCGAC
>JANPOR010000112.1:0-13065 GCA_031428075.1 Hymenobacter sp.
GGCACCAAGGGCCGGGTGGCGGCTCATGAGGCGATGCTGCTCAGCGCAATTGCTTACAACCTCAAGAAGCTACTCAGGCACCAACCAAAACAGACCGCTAGCGTGGCTATTGCGCTCTGCCCACCGCCCCAAGGGCGCTGCTACCATCCTTTTAGCCCTCGGTTGACCAATCCTAAGCTTCTGCGAGTCCGTTTGCTAGCTAAGCGCATACCCAGCCTGAGTTCTGCAACAGCCACGACCGTTCGCAAGATGTAGAAGTTGGGGTGGCCTTTTATATTGGAGGCAGTGACAGATCCGTTGCGAGCCAGTAGTGCTTAGATGAGGAGCGTTTCGTCGAACTTTGGCCGATTGAGTTCTGTACCCAATTTCAGCTAACCCCAGACGTGGTACCGGGCGGGTGCAGCTGGGATTGCGGCAGCTTGAGGCTGTTCGAATAGGGAAGCTCCACCCCGCGAACAGCTAAGGCCTTAGCTTTGCCGCCATCCGTTGCACCTGCAGCGAATCGGCGGGCAGCACCCGGCCGTTTTGGATTACGTATCGCACACTGCGGGTGGCCCGGATGTTCACGGCGGGGTTGCCGGCCACGACGATGACGTCGGCCACGCTGCCGGGACGTAACGTACCTACGGTTGGCAGGCCCAGAATTTGACCCGCGGCCCCGGAAGCCGCGTGTAGGGCCGCCACGGGCGATAAACCCGCTTGTACCAATAGCTCCAGCTCGCGGTGCAGGCCGCCACCGGGCAGGTTGAAATCGCCGGCGGGCACGTCGGTACCGGCCCCAATCACCCCGCCTAGCGCGTGCACCCGCCGCGTTAGCGCCTGGTCAAGACGCAGGTCGGCGGCAGCTAGCGCACGGGTGGCGGCGGTTTGCCGCCCGGCGGCTTGGTCGAACCAGGCCGTCATATCGACCGAAATGCTGGTGCCGCCCGGCAGGGCCGCTAGTTGCCGCCGGGCCGAATCGGGGAACACCGTGCCGTAGAACACCGACAAGGTGGGCACCAGGGCCGTGTGGCTGCGAACCGTGGCCTGCGCCAGCTGCTCGATCAATTTGGTGTTCAACGGCTTGGTGGGGTCGCCGCCGAGGCGTTGGTAGGCCAAGGCGTAGCCGCTGCTGTGTTCGATGCTCTGCACGCCGGCCCGCATGGCCTGCAGGGCATCCACCTGGGCCCCGTCCAGGCCGCGGGTTTCCATCATGCCTAGGTCCGTCATCACGCGCAGGTGGCGTTTGCGGGCCTGGTCGGCGGCAGTGCGGTAGGCTTCGGGCGAGAGTTGCTCGTAGAGCTTGACGAATGCCGCGCCGTGCGCCGCCACGCTATCAACGGCAGCGCGGGCTTCGGCTGCGGTGCGTACCTCCTGGGTCACTAGGTCGCGCACCGCGCCGGCCGGCGCGGGCCGCACGAAGCGCGCCACGAGCGAATCCGGGAAAAACTGCTTCAGAATGGTAGCCGGGCCGTCCAGCATTGGTCCGGTGTAAAGGAGGCGGGGCCGGTAGGGACCGGTTTTTTGCAAGGCCTGTAGCGTGCTCAGGGAGTTGTTGGCGTCGCGGACGGTGGTGATGCCGGCCGGCAAAAACCATGAGAAATAGCGGGGCCGCAAATGCACGTGCAGATCAATAAGCCCCGGTAAAATGGTGCCCGTGCCCGCGTCGATTACCTGCGCATCGGGAGGGTAGGGGCACGTGCCCACCGTCCCCACGCACTGTACCCGCCCGCGGGCAATGACGACCACGCCGTGCTCAAGCGGGGCGGCCCCGGTGCCGTCAATTATGCGCCCTTTCAGCACGAGCACCCCTGCTTTATTCGGCTTCGGACGCGTGCTGCTTAGCCCCATCAGAGCAGCTCCGATCAGCAGCATGGCGGCGGTGAGGAAAAATTGCTTCATAGCGAAGGCAGTTTTTGTACTGCCCCTATCAGGAGAGAATATCGCATAGCGAGGGCCGAGAAGAGGGGATATCATCCGAAGTTAGTGCTTTGCGGATCGATGTACTAGGGAGCTATTCAACTGGAAAAGTACCACACCGGGGGCAGCAGCTAGGTGACCCAAAATCGGTGCGATTCCAATAGTTGTCCAAGAAGGTCTTTTTCTATTAAACGGATTTTTATAGCAAAAATAAAGGCCTCACGACCTGTAGAAAAGCTCCTAAAAGTCTATGTTGATCAGTCAAATTAAATGTTGTCAAAGCTCTAACAATAGGTTGCCATCTCAGCGCCAGACCTCGTTTCGCCGCTATTGCTTCACCATTTTCAGCACCACCGCGCCCTGTGGCAAGGCCACGCGCAGGTAGTATACGCCCGCAGCCAGGGCCCCCAAATCGAGCGGATGCTGCCAGGCATCGATGGTTTTGACGGCCTGGGCGGCCCGCACCGTACGGCCCAGCGCATCGGTGACGCGCAGGGCTACGGGGCCCCGCTGGGCGTTGGTCACGGCCAGGGTAAAAAGCCCGCTGCTGGGGTTGGGAAACACCGACACGCCGGCCGCGGCCGCGGCGGACTGGGTGGCCAGCACGTCGGTGATGGTAAAATTTTCGTCGGAAATATCAAAAAACACGTTGCCGGTGGCCCGTACCATCACCCGCGCCCGATTGGTGAGCGGCGCGCCGACGGGCACGGTCACCGTAGCGGCGCCGGTGTTGGGGGCCCCGGCCAGCAGCACGGTGGGGTAGGTGTAGCCGCCGTCGGTGCTCAGCAAAATGTCGACTTGGGTGGCGTTGATGGGGGCTGCCGCGGTGCCGGCCATGGCCCAGGCCACAGGGGCCCTGGCGCCAGCGCGCCACCTCACCCCGCCGGCGTTGGGCTCCTGCACCCGAAAGGGCCCGGCAGTGCCGATCACGGCCACGGAGGTCGAGTCGTAATCGACGCCCCCGCCGGAGGAGCGGTTGTCGCGCGCCACAAAGCGGAACGCCATTCGCCGGGCGTAGGTGGGCAGTCGCTCGCCCAGGGTCTGGGTGTTGTTCACCACGTCGCTCATTTGGGGAAATACGCGAGTGGGCGAGGGCCCCGGCGCAAAGGGCCGGAACAGGGGCGCATTACCCGTGGGGCTGGCAATGGGCGACGAAAGCGAGTCGCGATCAAACTCCTCCCAGGCGTAAGTAAGGGCATCGCCGTTGGGGTCGGTGGCTTGGCCAGTGAGGGCAAAGGGCGTCCCCATCGGAATGCGGTGGGTGGCTCCCGCGCTGGGCACTGGCGGGCGGTTGCCGGTGGCCGTTACGGTGGCGCAGGTGCCTTTGGTGCTCAAAAAAGCCAGCACTTCGTCGTAGCTATGCGAGTGGAAGTAGGGAATGCTGTTGGCCGCCAGGTTCTCGGGCGCGCAGAGGCCAGCGTAGCCCATGATGGTGATGCCGCTGCCCGGCTCGTAGGCTGATTCGGGCGAGCGGTTGGTGCCGCTACAGTCGCCGCTGTTGCCGTTGAAGGTGTGGGTACAACCCAGTTGGTGCCCGATTTCGTGGGTCACATAGTCGATGTCGAAGCCGTCGCCGGTGGGGTTGGCCTGGCCGCTCACGCCGCGGGCCTTGTCATTGGGCTCGCAGGCCGAGGCCACATAGGCGATGCCGCTGCCCGCCGTGCTGAACACGTGCCCGATGTCGTAGTTGGCGGAGCCAAGGAGGCGGTCGAGGTTGGCTTGGTTCTGGCCCAGCATGGCCGTGCCGCTGCTGTTCGAATACACCGGGGTGGCCACGGGGGCGATGCCGCTCAAAAAAATTAGCTGATCTTCGCCGGCTACCAGCACCAGGCGCACGGCTAATTCCCGCTCATACACACCGTTTACGCGGTTGATGGACGTGGCTACGGCGGCCAGCACGCTGGCCCGGGTGTTGCCCTGGGTGAGCGAGTACTCCGGGGTGCAAGCCACGGCCAGTCGGAAGGTGCGCAGCTGAGTCCCGTTGGGCCGGCCGGCGGTAGCGGCCGGCACGGTGTGGGGGCCGGCCGTCTGCGTCAGGCACGTCCACCCGGTGGTGGGGGCGTTGCGCTTGTCGAAGGCCACGGCGTGGGCGCTGTCGCCGGAGGGGTCGACGAAAAACGTGCGGCCCGCGCGCAGCACCTGGGCGTGGAAGCCAGCGGGGCTCACGTCGAGGCGGGCGGTGGCCGTGGGGTCGTCGAGGCCCTGGGCCTCGTAGGTTTGGATTTGCGGGTACCGCGCCGCCAGCGCTGGGGCCAGCACCGGCACCGGCCGCACCCGGTAGCGCTGGCTGCCGCCCTCGGGTAGAGGCAGGGCCAGCACGGCCCCTGCCAGCCGCAGAATGGCGCGCACGGCGGGTAGATCTACGCGCAGGGCCCGGCCGGGGCGGGGCTTGCCGCCCGGCCCCACGGCCGTGGCCCGTGCCGCCGGCTGGTCGGCAAACCACGCCTGTTGGGCCCGCACCTCTGTTGGGGCCAGCAGCGCCAGCGCGGCCAGCACCGCCCACAGTTGCGCGTTACGATGCCACATCCTAAATAAAAACATTGCCATAGGGCCGCAAGCGAACAGAAGAAACTGGTATCCGACTTCAATCTACGCAAGGCAGCCATAAAACGGACGTTACCCGGCGGCAGGCCGGGAATGCGGGAACTGTGGCGGGCGGTGAACGCGGGCTTCGAAAAAGTTTTCAGGCATCGGTTTTCAGCAGCACTACCTGTGCCCGGTCAGCGGCGCTGATTTTGCGGCGGAAATCGACGTAGCCGGCGTAGGCCGTGGCGGGCAGGTGCAGGCGGGGCAGCTCGAGGTGGCGCACGTAGCGTACGGTGCCGTCGGGCAGAGCCAGGTACTGCGCCGAGTAAGTGCCGTAGACCGTGGCCAACTGCACGGGGGCAGGGAGAGTTTCGGGGTGGAAGCCGGCGGGCAGGTGCAGGCGTACGGTGTCGGCTTGGAGGCTGGCGCGGGCCACCCACAGCGGCGACTGCCGGGTCCCTACCTGGGCCGGCAGGGCGGGCAGCCGGCTCAGCAGGTTGGGGGTCACAAACACGCGCTTGCCACTGGGCGGCGCGAAGCCGGGCAAGGCCAGCCCCAGGGTTTCGACTACCCCGGGCGTACCCGCGCTGGGGGTCATTGCCAAGCCAAACTTACTGATGGTGAATGTACTGAGCCGTAGCCGCTCGGCTACGTAGGCCTTCTGGTCGGTGGGGCTTAGCTCGTGCAGGAGCTGCGCGTAGGTGTCCTGCTCCTGACCGGTGCGCAAGGTGCGGGCCGTGGCCGTGGCCGTCCCCTGCGCGTCGAGGTAGAGGTCGATGCGCCGTTCGCGGCGGTTGTCAGCGGTCCGGTAGCGGGGGGTGGCCACCACCTTGCCGCCCTGGGGCGTAATCAGCAGGGCGTGGCGGTTGCCGGTGAAGCTGCCCATGTAGCCCAAGGCGTTGGTCTGGCTGGTGCATTCGAGCCAGAGCGTGTCGGACCGGTCGCCCTTGGCCATCGGCACGCACACGATGACGTGGTTGAACTGGCTGCTGGGGAAGTCAGCGCGCAGGTCGGCGTGGTCGGCCCCGGCCCCTACCAACGCTACGTAGGCCGGCACCCCGGCCGTGGCCAGCAGGGCCATGGTGTAGTTGCTCAAGGCCTTGCAGTCGCCGTAGCCATTGGCGGCCACCGCGCTGGCCGGAAAGGTTTGCCAGCCGCCGAGGCCCAGCTGCACCGAAATGTAGCGTGTGCTGCCCTGTAGTAGGCTATACAGCCGGGCCACGCGGGTGCGGGGGTCGGGGGCATCCTTTATCAGCTCGGCCACTCTGGCGATGGTGGCGGGCGGCAGCAGAGCGCGGCCGGCGTTTAGCTCGTAGCTCCATTGGCCCAGGGCCTGCCAGGTGGCGGCTGAGCCGCGGTGGCCCTGCACCTCAAAGGACCCGGGGGCCAGTGCCACGGCTGGGGCCGTCTCGGCCAGGGATGGTGCGACGTCTTCCTCGTCGAGGGCCGGGCAGTCGGCCAGGGCCCAGGCGTACTGCTCCTGGCCGCCGGCGCTGGTGTGGGCGAGCTGGGCCGCCGCCCCGGCGGGCCATTGGCGCTCCTGGTAGCGCAGGGGCAGGGTAGCGGGCGTGCTCACGCGCAGCGCAGCGGTTTGCACGGCCAGGCCTTCTTCGTCCTGGGGTTGCCAGGTGGGGTAGAAAAGGGTGTTGTCCGACACCACCTCGTAGTCGAACTCTACCGTGTAGGGCGTCTGGGGCTGGCGCAGGTCGGCGTAGCGCACGCGCGCATCGGTCATGAGGCTGCCGCCGGTGTCGCCCGCGCCCTGGTCGTGGATTTCGCTGGCCCGTAGCTGGTGCAGCAGGCGGCCGTCGGCGTCGTACACGGCCCCGCGCAGGTAGGAAATGGTGCTCAGGGCGTCGTAGCCTACTACGGTGCGGCCGAAGGCATCGCCGCCAGCGTCGAGCACCGTTACTACCCGGTGCACGGCGTGGACCAAGCGGCTGGCCGATTTCACGGTCACTACTTCGTCGTCGAAGCGCAGCACCGCGTGGGCCCCTTCGCGCAGGGTGGCCGGAATGGCCGTCACGGGGTACTTGGGTTCCGGGGCCAAAGTGATGCGGGGCGCGCGGGCGATGCCCAAGGGCAGGGCCAGCAGCAACGGCAGGAAAGCTCTCATTGTTCAAAAATTAAATCCTGAAAAGTAACAGCTAGGCTTTCTTCCTGATGACGAGTTTTTCGGCCTGCTTTTCCAGCATGAGGCGGTAAAACTCGCGCAGATGCACGTATTCCTCGGCGCTGTAGGACGGCTTGCGCAGCACGAGGCGGCTGGTGAGCAGCACGGTGGGGCCGGTGGCATCCACGCTGTAGAGGTAGCGGCCCCCGTCGCCGGGCAGGTCGACGACGGCGGGTTTGGGCGTCTCGGTCAGCTCGTAGCCCGCAGGCAAGCTCAACGTCACGAGTACCATGTCCTCCTGCTGGAAACCAAAATCTACCGGGTACCGCCGGTCTTCGTGGCGGAAGGGATTTTGACCACCGGTCAGCTCGCGCAGCGGGCTGAGGTACAAGGTGCCGGCTGTGGTGTTGTCGTCGGCGGCCTGCGTGAAGGCGTAGTCGAGCTTGAGGGGCTGCAGCACGTCATCGTGCTTGGCCACGGCGGCTTCCGGTACGGTCCAGGTACTGTGCTGGCGGCCGATTTCGGCTAGGTATTTTTTCTCGCCCAGCTTGGCCAGCTCCTGGCGGGCGGTGGCCCCAGCGTAGCCGGCGTGTTCTTCGTGCACCTTGCCAGTGAGCCCGCCCTGCGCATCCAGCGCCAGCTGCACCTGCTGGTAATGCACGTGGCGCTGAACCGGGAGCAGGTCCACCCAGCGGCCGGCGCCGTCTTTCGCCGCGATGAGGCGGCCGGTTTGGCTCAGGCAGTGCTCGGGCAGCGTGCCGCACGGCAGGTCGGGGTCGGTGGCGTCGACGAGCAGTTCCTTGCAGTCGGCCAGCGGCACCAGGGCCACCACGTAGTTGAATTTTTCGAGCAGCGGGTAGGCCTGGTTCACCCGGCCGTGGTCGCGGGTGCTCAACAGCACGGGCTGAGCGGGCAAGCCAGCGTCGCGCAGGGCGGCGATGAGCAGCAGGTTCACGTCGGCTGACGTGCCGCTGTGCGCGTCGTAGGCCTTGCGCAGCGAGCCGGTGGTAGCGTAGCGGTTGGTGCCATTATAGCGCACGCTGGTCAGCACCACCTGCCGCACCGCGGCGGCGCGCAGGGCCGGATCGGGGTATTTGGCAGCCAGGGCCTGCATCGGCTCCTTCAGGAAATTGCCCCGGTCGAGCTGCTGGCCGAAGTTGTCGTCGGCCAGCAGCTCCGAATTAATCTTCTCCCAGGTGTCGGCCACCGCATGATACCCTTGGCCGGGCATGCGCTGCCCGGCCAGCTCGAAGTCGATGCGTGCCACGTAGTCGTCGGTCGTGGTCATGAACGGCTCTTCGCGCAGCAGCGGCACGTCTTTCATCGCCCAGCGGTAGTTGATGAGGCGTGCGGTAATGATTTCGCTGCTGGCCGCCTCGCGGTTGCCCCTATCGTCAAAGCCGCCTTGGCTGTGCAGATTATATTGGTCGCTACCGTCCTCGTGGGTGTTAACGGCCAGGGCCACATAGCCCTGCATCAGCATTTTGTAGTCGAAATACTCCGGAATCGAGGCCCGGTACTCGCTCCATCGCACCGGGTAGGGCCCCTGAAACGCCCAGTCCTGTAGGTTGAACAAAAAGTCTGACGTGACGGTGTAGGCGTACTCAATCACCGAGCCTTCGTGCACGTCGGGCAGCGTAAACTTGCGCACCCGCACGTTGGCGGTGCGCTCTTCGGTGAAAGTTTTGCTGGCGTCGAGCTTGGTCTTCTGCATCTGGCCGCCCACCAAGTTGTAAGTGGTGCCGCGCAACGAGGTAATTTTCTCCTCCGAACTGTTGCGGTGGTAGAGCGGCACCAGCACGGTGGCAGCATCGTAGCCGGCTTTCTTTAGGATTTTGACGCGCGTCACCCGTTCGGTTTCCAGCTGAAAGCTGCTGCCGTTGAGGCGGAAGCGGGTAGTCCCGAGGTCGCACAGCACCACGGCCGCCGCCGCGCTGTCCCCTCTGAACGATTCAGCCTTGAAATCCTGGGGGTCGGGCTTGCCCAGCTTGATGGGTTCGGGTTGGGCTTGGGCGAGTAAGCCGCCCAGCACGGCGGGGGCCAGCAGCGCGAGCCGCCGGCAGAGTAGTGTTGCAACCATGCGGTATAATTGGGTCTGAGCGGTCGAGAAAAAATTCGGTCATAAATATAAGCTCAACCGGATTAAACTTATTATATATTCATCCAAAGTAATTTGCTGATTACCAAGATTAGGTTTTCTTCCTGATGACGAGTTTCCCGGCCTGTTTTTCCAGTATGAGGCGGTAGAACTCGCGCAGGTTGGCGTACTCCTCGGCGCCGTACACGGGCTTGTACAGCGTCAGGCGGCTGGTGAGCTGCACCGTGGGGCCCGTGGCGGCGACGTTGTACTGGTAGCGGCCGCCGTCGTTGGCCAGGCTGAACGCGGTGCTTTTGGACGTTTCGGCCAACTCGTAGCCCACGGGCAGGGTCAGCGTCACCAGCAAAATCTCGTCCTGCGGGGCCCCAAAATCCACCGGAAACACCCGGTGCTCGTCGCGGAACGGGTTTTGACCATCGGTCAGCTCGCGCAGCGGGCTGAGGTACAAGGTACTGGCCGCAGCGTTGTCGTCGGCGGCCTGTGTGAAGGCGTAGTCGAGCTTGAGGGGCTGCTGCACGTCGTCGCGCCCGGCCACGGCCAGCGGGCCCAGGGCCCAGGCCGGGTGTCGGCGGCCGATATTGGCCAGGTACTTTTTCTCGCCCAGCTTGGCCAGCTCGTCGCGGGAGTCGGCCCCGGCATAGCCCGCGTATTCTTCGTGCACCTTGCCAGTGAGTCCACCCTGCGCATCCAGCGCCAGCTGCACCTGCTGGTAATGCAGGTGGCGCTGGCTCGGGCGCAGGTCCACCCAGCGGCCGGCCGTGGCATCGGCGGCCACCAGGCGGCCGGTTTGGTTGAGGCAGCGCTCGGGCAGCGCGCCGCAGGGCAGGGCGGGGTCGGTGGCGTCCACGAGTAAGTCCTGGCCGCCGGCCAGCGGCACCAGGGCCACCACGTAGTTGAATTTTTCGAGCAGCGGGTAGGTCTGGTTCACCCGGCCGTGGTCGCGGGTGCTCAACAGCACGGGCTGGGCGGGCAGGCCCGCGGTGCGCAGGGCGGCGATGAGCAGCAGGTTTACGTCGGCCGAAGTGCCGCTGTGCGCGTCGTAGGCGCGGCGCAGGCTGCCCTCGGTGGCGTAGCGGTTGGTGCCGTTGTAGCGCACAGCGGCCAGCACGAAGGCGCGCACCGCGGCGGCGCGCAGGGCCGAATCGGGGTATTTGGCGGCCAGGGCCCGCATCGGCTCCCTCAGAAAATTCGCCCCGTCGAGCTGCTGGCCAAAGTTGTCATCGGCCAGCAGGCGGGCGTTGATTTTCGCCCAGCTTTCGCTCAGGTCGCGGTAGGGCTGCTCGGGCCACTGCTCGCCCACGAGCTGAAAGTCGATGCGCGCCTCGTAGTCGGCCGCGGCCGTGGTGTAGGGCTCCTGGCGCAGGGCGGGCACGTTCTGCATTGCCCATTGGTACTGCTCGGTGGGGGCCGACACGGTCAGCGTGTTGTGAGTTTGGCCGATGCCGAACTCATTATTTTCCACCAGCAAGCTGGTTTTGCCCACGGTCGGCTTGTCGAGGGCCAGGGGCCGGCTGCCTTGGAGGACGATTTTGTACTTGTAAAACACCGGGATGCTGGCCCGGTACTCACTCCAGCGCACCGGGTAGGGCCCCTGGAATACCCAGTTCTGGAAGTTGAACAGGAAGTCCGAGGTGAGGGTGTAGGCGTATTCCACCACGGCCCCTTCGCGCACGTTGGGCAGCGTGAAGCGGCGCACGTTCACGCGGGGACTGCGCTTTTCTAGGAATTCACCGCCGGCGTCGAGCCCAGTTTTTTGCACCTGCCCGTTCACGAGGCAGTAGGTGAAGCCGCGCAGGTTGGTGATTTGCTCCTGGTTGCCATCGCGGTGGTAGAGCGGAATTTCGACCGTGGCCGCGTCGTAGCCCGACTTCTTGAGGATCTTCACCCGCGTTACGCGCTCGAATACGATCCGAAACCCGTCGCGGTAGCCCGTCAGGCGTGAGCTGCCGTAGTCGCAGAGCACCACAGCCCCCGCCGCGCTGTCGGCGGCAAACGCTTCGGGCCGGAAATCCTTCGCATCGGGCTGCCCAAATTTGATGGGGTCGGGCGCGTTTTGGGCCGCAGCGGTGCCGCCGAGAAATAGCAATAAAGCTCCACGACGCAGCAGTAAAAGAAGACCCATCCAAAAAAAGTCGAAAGTCAAGCAAAATGCAGTTAAAACTACCGCATTCGCCCAGAATCCTGGTTTTCTTCACCCACTTATTCTTGTGCCGCGAGGGCAGACGCCGGAGCCGGGCGCGTGAACAGATAAACCAGCGCCACCAGCACGCTGGCCAGACTAGCGGCGTGCACCCACGGCAGGCGGCCGGGCTGGTTGTCGAACACCCAGCCCGCTAGCAAGGCCCCCAGGCCGATGCCGGTTTCGAGGGCGATGTACATGGTGGCCACGCCGCGGCCGCGGCGCGCGGGGTGGCTCAGGTCGATGGTCCAGGCGTAGAGGGTGGGCGAGTTCAGGCCCGTGCCGAGGCCGAACACCAGGGCCCCGGCCAGAAACACTGGCACCGACGGCGACCACACCAGCAAGGCAAGCCCCAGCGCCAGCAGGCCCGCCGACCACCGCAGCACCGGCACGCGGCCGTGCGTGTCGGAGGCCTTGCCCGCCAGCAGCCGCACCGCCAGCGAAGCCACCGTGAAGCAGATGTAGAACAGACCCTTGGTGGGCCCCACCAGCCCCAGCAGCCGGCTCTGGTCGGGTATTACCGTCAGCACGGCCCCGTACGGGAATAGGCACAGCAGCGTGACCAGTGCCGGCGCAAACACCCGCGGCTCCAGCACCTCCGACCAGTTCAGCCGCAGCAGCGACCAGTGAAACCGCTTCCGCTGGGCCCTGGGCAAGGTTTCGGTGAGGGTGCCCTGCACCAGCAGCGAGAGCAGCGCCAGGCCGCTGGAGCAATAGAACATCGTGTTCAGCGAGTAGTGCTCGGCCACCCACGAGCCGAACGCCGGCCCGGCGGCCATGCCCAGGCTGCCCATTACGCCGAGCAAGCCCATAGCCTCGCCGCGTCGCGCCATGGGCACGATGTCGGCAACGAAAGCAGCGGTGCCCGTCGGCTTAAACCCCGTGCTGAACCCGTGCAGCAGTCGCAGCCCCAGAAACCCCGTGACCGTGAGGGCCCACGGGTAAAAGAAACCGCACACGAAGCAGACCAGTGACCCGAATACCATCACCGGAATGCGCCCCACCGTGTCGGCCAGCTTCCCGCTAAACGGCCGCGACAGCCCTGCCGTGACGGTGAACAGCGCAATAATAAAGCCCTTGTACTCGCCCCCGCCCAGCCGCGTGAGGTGGTCGGGCAGCTCGGGTAATAGTAGGTTGAAGCTCGCAAAAAACAGAAACGACGAAAGGCACATCAGCCAGAACCCGGCAGTGTAGGGCCGGGTAGCCGGGGCAGCAGCGGTGGTGGGGGCCATATAGCCACAAAGGTCGGGCCCCGAGTTGGCAGTTTAGTCGCCCACTGGGGCGAGTTTAGCGCAACGTAACTCGCCCCAGCATGGACGCGGTGGTCCTAAGCAAGCCAATGGCCCCGTCTTTAGTAGCTGTCGCCTCTGCCAAGGCGCTCAGGAACGGGAGGCTAATTTTTGGGACTGAATAAATACGAGGCTGATACCTGGAAGCCGTAGTTGTGAATGACGGGTGCCTGGTAGGGGTTACCGGCGTTGGGGGCGTAAGCTGCACCGATGTCGCGCAGGCCATAGCTGAAGCTGGCTTGCAACTGCAACGCCTCAAAGCCGTAGCCCACCCCTAGTTGCGCGCCGGCATCGAGCTTCCGAAAGTAATAGTTGGTGTCCTTGGTGCTGGTAGCATAGGTGTCACCGGCTTTTACGTCGCTCGAGAAGGTAGTGCCTCCCGAAACCGAGGTGCCGCGGGCCGAACCAGTGGTGCTCTGGTACGTGCCGCCCAGTAGCCAGCCCACGTAGGGGCCCAAGAACACCTGCCCGCCGCGCCCGTTCGGCCCCTGACTATAGAGCAGGTTGACAGGTACCATGAGGTAGTTGAGCTCTATAGCGTATTCTTCCTTGTAGCTGTAGTTGTTGGGCTGGTAGTATGAGTTGATGTAGCCCGGTGCCTTGTGGGCGTAGAGCACCGCCGGCTGTAGTGCAAAGTGGCCGCTAAAGCCCACCTGTGCCATCATGCCAGCTTCGAAGCCGCTCCGAAAGGAGCCCGAGGTGGTAAAGTAGTCGGGATAATCGGCGACGGTGAAACGAGCAGAAGATAGGGAGTAGCCTACTCTCGGGCCGACACTAAACGTGGTCTGCGCTTAGGCCGTAGCGGCCGTTAGCAGCGCGCCGCTGGTGAATAAAATTACAGTGGAAAAATGCTTCATAAATTGACTATGGAGTAAAGTTTAGTAAGTGAGCGGTGGCAATGTCATTCATGATGAGTTAGTAGACTTGTTCCTGAATTAAAAAAATTGGTAAAATCTGGCGG